>MHYI01000141.1:0-4548 GCA_001828295.1 Planctomycetes bacterium RBG_16_41_13
TTCGGATGCACCGGGAACAAATCAACAAACTCGTTGAGATTAGTGTTGATTCCTTCGAACAGGGGAGCAAACGTTAAAAGGTGCTCACGGATTTTGGCTTTTTGGTGAAGGTCTTTTTTGAGCAAACGTTCTTTCACCACAAAAGACACATCCTCCTTTGTAATGATTAAATCAGTGTAACGATCTTCAATCTTGTTGAGCATCTCTGCCTGGAATTGGAATTCGGGCGCCCTATACAGCAACTCCTGAACACCAAACATCAATTTGAATCTTGAAGTATCACATGCTTCGCCCAATTGACGCAGGAGCATCAGGTCATTATTTAAGGCAGTGGGGTTACGGCCTTTCAGGTATTCCAGCAATTCATCAATAACAATAAGGAAATGTTTGTTGGGGAATCTGGTTTCAAACTCGGACATCATTTGCTGGATCAGTTCTTTCCAACTGAAGTTAGAATCTTTATCGAAGGTGAAATCAATACCTTCTTTACCCAAATACCTTTCAATCTGGGCAAAAACAATATCTTTTAAGGGCTTATCAGTACCAATTTCAAACCGTAATACTTTGTAATGACCGGCAATTTTTTGAAAAGAACGCTTGATATCGTCTGCTGCCAAAAGCTTTAATAAGTCTGAATTTTCAGCAATTGCCGAAACCAATGACATTAAATGGGATTTCCCGGTACCGTAGCTGCCTACAATCTGAATTCCTTTGGTTTCGTATGATGGAGTAGGAACCAGATTCTTGATGATGACCTCTTGCACGTCTTCCTTCATCTTTTGAGAAAAGACAAAGGTTTTTACCAGGCTTTCCGCCACGGATATCTCACCGGCATTTACCAGCTTTACCACTGAGGTAATGGGTTCAAAATGGAGGAGTTCTTTATATTTCATGTTGTAAATGGACTTTCGTTAAATTTATATCTGAAAAATTAAGGTTATATTGGTCTGGTTGCTTACCCCAGTGCAAAATGCCTGGCGGGCTAAATTGATGTTCCCAGAGAATAATCAATGCTATGTTTTTTGAAATATCTTTGAGAATCTTTTCGGCATCCAGGCTGAGTATTGGTTCAAATAATATCCCTAAATTGTAAATGGCTACCACGCATGGTTTGCCTTTAATAATCTCTTTCGACTGCTTTTCTATCAACTCATACAAAAATTCATGGGATTCAAAGTTGAGAAACCTGGTTGATTTTACCTCTTTCAATTTTATGGATAAAGCTTTACCAATATTGATCACATTCACGCCATAGATTATCAATTTTGCTATTACATCATTCAGTGAATCTGCCTTGCATTGCATCAAAAAGAGATTGTGTCTGCTGGTATCGGATATGTTATTGAGAAAATTGAGATTCATGATCCCTGTATGGTTTTTGCCTTTGCTATCATTTATGAGTTATAGAGATAGATGTCTATCATATTGACTATAGCTTCAGAACTCCTGAACAGGGGGAATTTGATTTGATACCAGAGGGTATACAAGATATCTTAATGAGCAAATGTAGGATAGGTTAAACGAAGTGAACCCATCAATAATTCCCATTTATTTGATGGGTGCGCTAACGCTTCACCCATCCTTCAGTAATTCATCAGCTTAGATACTTTTTAATAAAAAAGGCACTTCATGTGTTCTGATCTTACTGATACTATTCATCACATTTTAACCATGTAATTATTCTGGTAAAATCACAGTGCTATTTATAACTTATTATTTTCCAATCAGTTAAATGCAAAAAAGCCTTATCGGCAATAAATTGTCGATGTTTAGGAGCCAAGCGCCTAATGGTCACAAAGGGGCAAAGGAATGTTTATTTTTTAGGCAATCGACTTCATTTTCAGGTGAATACACCAAAACACCTGAAAAGGTCATGGAAAAGTTATGACATATTTGCGATTATTCTGTCTGCAAACTCTGAACATTTCAGCAATTGAGCGCCGTCCATTTGCCGTTCCAGATCGTAGGTTACCGTTTTTTGCCGAATGGTTTTCTCTAATGCCGTTATAATTAACATTGCCGCTTTATCCCATCCAAGGTGTTCAAACATCATAACTCCTGATAAAATTACCGAGCCGGGATTAACAACATCCTTTCCGGCATATTTTGGCGCTGTGCCATGTGTCGCTTCGAAGATTGCCGCATTATCGCCAATATTGGCGCCCGGCGCCATGCCTAATCCGCCAACCTGTGCCGCGCAGGCATCGGAGATATAATCGCCGTTTAAATTTGGAGTGGCAATAACACTATATTCCTCTGGCCGAAGGAGTACCTGCTGGAACATTGCATCTGCAATTCTATCCTTTATCACTACCTTGTTTTTGGGCGCTATGCCGTTATGTTTTTTTTGTACATCTTCCTCTGTTATTACCGATTGAGAGAATTCTTCTCTGGCGACTTCATATCCCCATTCACAAAAGGCGCCTTCAGTGTACTTCATGATGTTGCCTTTGTGCATCAGGGTTACACTGCATCGCTTTTTATCAATGGCATACTGAATTGCACGCCTTACTAACCTCTTTGTGCCTGTCACACTTATCGGCTTAATACCAATGCCGGAATCTTTTCTGATTTTTACCAGGAACTCTTTTTCTATAAAAGCGGCGAGTTTTTTTGCTTCGGGCGACCCTTTTTTGTATTCGATACCCGCATAAACATCCTCGGTGTTTTCACGAAAAATGATGACGTTTAATTTTTCCGGCGATTTAACAGGGCTGGGAACACCCTCAAAATAGCGGACAGGGCGGACGCAGGCATATAAATCGAGTTCCTGACGGAGTGTGACATTGAGACTTCGAATCCCACCTCCAACGGGCGTCGTCAGAGGCCCCTTGATTGCTACCTTGTATTTTTTTATTGCCTTTAAGGTTTCTCCGGGCAACCATTCACCACATTCGTTAAAGGCTTTTTCTCCTGCCAATACTTCCAACCAGTGAACCTTTTTTTTGTTTTTATAGGCAATGCTTACTGCCGCATCAAACACCCGTACCGAAGCGTTCCAGATATCAGGGCCTGTGCCGTCTCCGCTGATAAACGGAATAATAGGGTCATTCGGTACAACCAAATGAGTTTTTTCTTTTGTTATAGCGCTACCTTCCTTTGGCAGTTTTTGTGTTTTTGTTACCAAGACGAACCCTCCTGTAAATTTGTTCAGTTTTGCAACAGTTTATAAAAGGCTTCATAGTACATTCATAAGAAGATAAATTCAATTTAATAGTGACAGAAATTAGTAAGGCGTCTTGTTAAGGGTTCATTGCTTGCATGTTCCGTGCGTGGTAGTATATTTTATGGTACTGATATCCCTGACAAAACCCCGATATTCATTCATAGTTATTTTTTTAATTTTAATAAAGACTGAATGAGTTGTGCCTGCAAGAAATATTGTATAAATGTACAATTTGGGTCATAAGATGTGTAGATATCTTTTTTTATCAACGAAGGAAATAATATTATTGACAATATAATTTGTGTCTGCTACCATGATTCACCTTTAGGTGCGCAGTAGATTAAGATGTTTTTAGGGCTTTACAGAGAAAATATTATAAGGAGGACTAGGTTGAACGACGAAGAGATTGAAAAAGGTGTAACCTCTATAGTTGCAGAGGTTACAGAGCTGGATGAAAAAGAGATCTGGGAGAAAAGGGATGCGAATTTTTTTCAGGACCTTGAAATTGATTCTCTTCTGGCGCTTGAGATTTTAGCGCTTATAGAAAAAAAGTTTAAGGTACAAATTCCAGAAGAAAAACTTGTAGATATTACTTCTTTGAGCGCCACGATTGGTTTAACAAAATCGGTTTTGGCGGAGAGTGGGAAGTAATTGGTTATTCGAAAATCATCGCGCAATGAAAGAAAGAGATGTGCAACATGATACTTTTTGAGGAAATACGATCTCTTCTTCCTCAAAAATATCCCTTCATATTCATTGATAGAGCGATTGAGTTTGAAGAAAGCAAGAGAATCGTTTGCGTAAAAAACATTTCCGGTAATGAACCCGTCTTTGTAGGACATTTCCCTGATTTTGCCATCATGCCTGGTGTTTTAATCATTGAGGCGATGGCGCAAGCTTCAATAATCTTGTTCAGGAAGAGTCTTCCTTCCAGGGGCGATGAAGATGCGGTTTTTTTATTGGCATCAGTAAATAATGCCCGATTTACAAAACCCGTCATTCCTGGCGACCAGCTTATCATAGAAGTGATTGTTGAAAAGATTGTTTCGAGGGGCGCTATGGTCCGGTCTGTTGTGAAAGTTCAGGAAAAGGTCGTTGCTAAAGCAGCTTTGACCTTTGGTATTGCGGAAAAGAGTTCGTTGGTTTAATTAAAATAGCATGAATATATGAATAAACGAGTGGTTATAACGGGTGTTGGGATGATAACTCCCATTGGTTCGGGGAAAGATGCTTTTTGGAACGCCCTTACCGCCGGGGAATCGGGCGTATCTGAAGTGTCATGTATAGATACTTCAGGATACAGGGTCCATAAAGGGTGCGAGGTCAAGAATTTTAATTATTCAGATTATGTTAAAAATGGTGTCTTAAAAGAGATAGGCAAG
>MHYI01000141.1:4629-17236 GCA_001828295.1 Planctomycetes bacterium RBG_16_41_13
ATGGGGGTGTCTGCAGGGACAACCGCCGGTGAAATACAAATCTTAGAGAAAGTAAATTACATCAGGCATAGAGACGGTGAGGACAAAGTAGCCCCTGATTTGTTTTTAATGCATCCCTGTAACAATATTCCTGCCAACATTGCAATTGAATTTGGCTTGAAAGGTCCCAATACGATAATACCGACCGCATGTGCAGCGGGGAATTATGCTATAGGCTATGCTTACGATTTAATTAGATTTGGAAGAGTAGACGTAATGGTTGCGGGGGGTTCCGATCCCTTTTCGAAAGTGGCTTTTACCGGTTTTGCCCGTTTGGGTGCTATAGCGCCGGAAATTTGCCAGCCATTTGATAAAAACAGAAAGGGCATGATGGTTGGTGAAGGTGCGGGAATGCTTGTTTTGGAGTCGCTGGAGTGTGCGGAGAAAAGAAACGCAAATGTTTATGCTGAAATTATTGGTTACGGTTTGAGTTGCGATGCTTACCACATCACCATACCACATCCGGATGGCGAAGGTGTCGTTTCCGCAATGATAAAAGCATTAAAGAGCGCAAACCTTAGGCCTGAAGATGTTCAATACATAAGTGCTCATGGCACCGGGACTCCTGCAAATGACAAGGCGGAAACTATTTCAATAAAGAAAGTCTTTGGAGAAAAACCTGAGCATCTGGCAATTAGTTCAATAAAATCGATGATAGGACATACAATGGGTGCTGCGAGTGTTATAGAAGCAATTGCTTGTGCCTTAGCGGTGCAAAACGACATTATTCCTCCTACGATAAACTATGTTACGCCTGATCCGGAATGTGATTTGGATTATGTGCCCAATGTCATGAGAAAACAAGAGGTAAAGATTGCGTTGAACAATGCTCATGCCTTTGGTGGCAATAACAGTTGTCTGGTGATAAAGAAATTTACCAATTAGAATGTTTGTAAAGAAAATTTATTTTAAAAATAATTGAAATAATTATATTTAGAACGATATTTCCAAAGTTGAAGCGTATAAAATAAGAGGTTTATAAATGGGCGATACGAGGATTGTAATTACAGGAATATCTGTCATCTCCCCTCTCGGAGAAACGAAAGAGGTCTTTTGGCAAAATTTAATAAACGGGGTATCCGGGATTAAACCGGTAACGTTATTTGATGTAACTCATTTTAATAGTAAACAGGCGGGAGAGATAACGGATTTTGACCCTAAAATTTATTTGGGGAAAAAGGGTATCCGCCATATCGACAGAACATCCCTTCTGGTATCTTCGGCTACGTGTCTGGCGATTAAGGATGCAAATCTCGAGAATAATACTTACAATGAAGATGAATTAGGCATCGTTGTAGGCTCTACTTATGGCAGTATAGACAGTATAAGTTCTTTTGATTTTCAATCACTCAGGGAGGGTCCAAACTATGTAAATCCGATGGACTTTCCTAATACGGTAATAAACGCACCTGCCAGCCGGGCGTCGATTTTTTGCAAGGCAACAGGCTTAAGTACAACAATTTCTAACGGGGTAACGAGCAGCATTGACGCCATTATCTACGCGTCCGATTTTCTGAAAATGGGAAGGGTAAAGGCCGTAATTGCTGGGGGAGTTTATGGATTAGGTCATGACATTTTTTGGGGAGCGCATAGTTCAAAAATCTTGGCGGGGAGTAATATCGGTACCCTTGAAATTAGTGCGCCTTTTGACAAGAGACGTAATGGCATGGTACTGGGAGAAGCATCTGCGCTGGTTGTTCTCGAAACATTAGAGGATGCGTTAAAGAGGAATGCAAATATTTACGCGGAAGTAAAGGGTTACGGAACAGCCTTTGATCCTAAGATGTCCACCAGTAAAGAGTATCAGACAGACGGCAGCATAAGGGCTATCGGGAGCGCGTTAGAAGATGCAAAATTAACGCTTCATGATATTTCCTGCATCTCTGCCAATGCGTATTCCGGAGTGTATGGCGATGCAATGGAGGTAAGGGCTTTAAAAGAAGTGTTTGGTATGCGCGCGAAACTTATTCCTGTAACTGCTATTAAATCCATGACAGGTGAATGTCTTGACGCATCAGGGGCTTTACAGACAGTGGCGGCGGTGATGTCTCTTAACACGCATACTATTCCTCCGATAATTAATTATAAGGAACCTGATCCGGAATGCGACCTTGGTTTGGTTGTTGAAAGAGCGGCGACTGTTCCGGTAAAAAATGTCCTTATAAATTCATTCTCACGTTTAGGAAATTGCTCTTCCTTGATAGTATCAAAGTTTAAATAAGTTTCATGTCATCGACCAAGCCTATCAAGCCCCATATTCAATCCACAAAAATCGATACATTATATCCTTTTTACGATGTAATCGTAATTGGAGCGGGTATTGCAGGCCTTATTTGTGCCGCATTTCTTGCCAAAAGCGGGAAAAAGGCGCTTCTTATTGAACAGCATTTTATTCCAGGCGGATATTGTACTTCGTTTAAAAGAAAAGGATTTCATTTTGATGCCGCTGTTCATCACATCGGCGGTTGTGGTAAATGGAGTGTTGTTGGACGTTGTTTTAAAATGCTCGGGATAGATATGGATTTTTACCACTTAGATCCCATGGATAATCTGATTTTTCCAACATTCAGCATTGAAATTCCTGCCGACTTAGATGAATATTTATTACGTTTACAGACAAGGTATCCACATGAAAAGGACAATATTAAGGTTTTTTTTCAAGATTTTACAAGGCTTTATCGTGCTACATTTCATAATGAAAAAAGTCAAATTATAGAAAAATACAAAGACATGACTTATGGGATGATGCTCGACCATTTTTTTGATGATAGTGAGTTAAAGATGGTTCTTTCGGGACAGTGGGGTTATGTAGGTTTGGCGCCTTCGAAAGCATCTGCTCTTGCCATGTCTCAAATGATGATAAATTATCTTAAGGATGGCGCTTTTTTCCCGAAAGGTGGAACGCAAGAGTTTGCAAATGCAATTTTTAGGAAATTTATTGATTTTGGCGGACACGTTATGTTATCATCCAAAGTCAAAAAAATCTTGAAGAATGGACTCTCCGTTAGCGGTGTTAAATTAAATGATGACAAAGAGATACATTCGAGTGTTGTCGTGTCGAATATAGATGCAAGACAGACGTTTTATCATTTGTTGAGTGATGAAAATGATGTGGATGCAATGTATCTTAAAAAGATTGAAGGAATGAAGGAAAGCTGTTCTTTTTCCCTCTTGTATTTAGGAGTTGGGGAAGGTATAGATTTAAATACTTTAAAAAGAGGATTTTATTTATCCGGCTCAACTTTTGACTCTATTGATAGTGAATGGATGTATATATCTGTTCCGACCAGGATATGCCAGACCCTCGCCCCTCAAAATAAACAAATAATCTCCTTAGTCGTGTATAAGAAAGAAGAATTTTATAAAAATGTGACGGATTGGGAATTGCTTAAACAAAATTTAGTTTCAAATACTTTGGAGAGATTAGAAAGTTATTTGCCTGATATAAAAAAACATATAGAAGTAATAGAGGCGGCTACTCCTAAAACCCTGGAGCGTTACACATTAAACACTAATGGGGCGGCTTATGGCTGGGCAGTGAGTGTTGACCAAATAGGGGAGCAAAGGCTTTCGCCGACAACACCAATTAGCGGTCTTTATTTGACCGGCCATTGGACAAGACCTGGTCCTGGTATATGTGCTGTTGTTTCTTCGGGATGGGGTGTTGCTAATTTAATCTTGGATAATTGGAGGTAAAAATATGAAAAAAATGATGCTCATTAATCCACATAAGCCCGGGCGGCATGGAGAAGAGAGTATTACGGTAATTGTTCAGATGCCATTAAACCTTGCTTATATTAAGGCCCTTACGCCAGGTGATTGGGAATTTGATGTTATTGATGAAAATATTGAACTGGCAATTGATGATAATGGTGAACTCACTTTTGCACCGGTGGATCTTGTCTGTATTACCTCTGTGACCTACCAATCTCCCAGGGCATATAAAATTGCTACTGCATGTAAAAGGAAAGGCATGACGGTAATAATGGGGGGGATACATGCGTCTGTAATGCCTGAAGAGGCTTCAAAGTACGTGGATACTATTTTTATTGGTGAAGCAGAGGAAATATGGCCACGGGTAATAAAGGATTTTGAATCGGGAAAGTTAAAGAAGGTTTACGATGGCGGTTTGCCTCCGTTGAATTTGATGAAAAGGGTTTTTCCAGATAGAGAGTTTATGAAGAAAAAATATGATTATAAATTTTCTTCCATCGTCACTACAAAGGGGTGCCCAAATTATTGTGATTTTTGCAGCGTTCCTACATTTCAGGGAAGAAAATTCAGGGAAAGACCTTATGAAGATGTATTGGAAGAGTTAGCAGCGACTGATTATAAGGGGCTCATGCTGGCAGAGGATAATTTTTACGGACATGGGAAGCGTTCAAATGAAAGAGCGAGAAATCTTTTTAAAGGCATGGTTGACCGCAATCTTCAAAAAGACTGGTTAGGGTTTACGGCTTTAAATATTTCTCAGGATAAGGAAACACTAGATTATATGGCAAAAAGCGGTTGTTTTGGCATGCTTATGGGCATAGAATCAACCAATGAAACCGTTTTAGAAAAAATGAATAAAAAGGTAAATTTAAAGCTGGGCACAGATAGCTATTATGATTGTATTCAAAAGATACATGACGCGGGTTTGGTTGCTTGGGGTTCAGTAGTTTTTGGGGCTGATGGGGATGGCAAAGATTCTTTTAAAAGGATGACCGATTTTATATTGGAAAATAACATAGACATTTTGACCTTCGGCATTAACTGCCCTTTTCCAAAAACGCAGTTGTATCAAAGGTTAGATTCGGAAAAGAGAATATTCAGGAAAAACTATCCGGATGATTGGGAATATTATGATACAGCACATGTTGTCCATCGGCTGGTAGACATGACATTGGAGGATTTTATCGAAGGAATGCAATATGTTTATGATCATATTTACGCAGGAAATAATTTGAGGAAACGTTTTAGAAATTCTATTAAAACTACGAACAATCCCAGAAATTCCATGTTCGCTTTTCGGGTAGGTTCTGACTGGCAACAGGTATTCGAGCAGGTATTGGAAAATTTAAGATTATTATATGATTCCGGCGATTATTATAAAGATTATTATAAATCAGATTCTGTGTCTGTATCGAAACCACTGGTAGAAAGCATCGCCACATAAAGAAATGTTAGGTTTTTTAAAAAGGTATCTTTGGATATTTAATACAAAGGAAACGTATAGGAAAGGAGATATGAAATGATAGGCAAATTATTGTCTTTATCGATGGAAAAATCAATTATTCCGGATGTTAGCCCAAAATTTATTCTGATTGTTACGATAGCCCTTATCTTTGTCATACTATTTGCATGGAAAAAGGAGGAATGATTGCCTGTGAGCAACTCTGCCTTTGATCTTGCCATCATTGGAGGTGGGCCTGCAGGTTATGTTGCGGCAATAAAAGCCGCTCAGTCCGGCTTAAAAACCGCTTTAATTGAAAAAGAGAAGGTTGGCGGCACATGCTTACATCGGGGTTGTATTCCTGCAAAGGCGCTATTGTATTCTGCGGAGCTATACAGAAAGTTTACCAATGCAAGGGAATATGGAATTAGTGCCAGCGGTTTGAATATTGATTATCCTCAAATACATCGGCGCAAAGAATATGTTGTTAAACGCTTGTTTCAGGGAGTTCAGTCCCTTTTAAAAAAAAACGGTGTCGATGTCTTCAGCGCCGAAGGGCGTATCATATCTAATCAGGAAGTTTCAATAGTCAGCGATAGTATAGAAACAAACCGGATAAAGGTAAAAAATGTTATACTAGCTACAGGTTCTGCTCCTTTCATCCCAAAAAACATACCTTATGATAAAAAATATGTACTTACCAGCGATGACATTCTGTTGCGGGAAGAAATTCCAAAATCGATGATTATTGCCGGTGGCGGTGCGGTTGGGATTGAATTTGCCTGTCTCTTTAATGCGTTGGGAACAAAGGTTTCGGTTTTAGAGTTTCTGGGGAACATCTTGCCTTCCGAGGATAGGGAAATCAGTGAGGCCTTGGAAAAACTGCTTATCCGCAGAGGGATAAATATTTTGTCTAAAACCTCTCTGGAAAAAGTAGTAGTAGAGAATGGCATTACAATAGAGATTAATAACGGCAAAGATATTGTCGGAAACAAAGGATTTTTGAGTGCGGATTTATTATTGTTGGCGGTAGGAAGAAGGCCGCTGTTGGATGATCCCGGTATAAAGGAACTAGCGTTAGATTTTGATGGAAAATATTTACAGACGAATGAAGTGATGGAAACAAGTCAAAGCGGAATGTATGCAATTGGGGATATTACAGGGCCTCCGCTTCTCGCGCACAAAGCAATAAATGAAGGCATCTTATCAGTAACTCATCTTACAGGGAAAGATATGCACATCACAAACCGTAAAAATATTCCAAGAGTTGTTTACGGTTTTCCTCAGGTAGCGAGTATTGGTCTTACACAAAAAGAGGCGGAGGAAATGGGATACAAGGTGAAAATCGGAAAATTTCCTTTTGCTGCGAACAGTATGGCAATAATTGAAGGAGAGTCGTTGGATTGTTTTGTAAAAATTGTTTCGGAAGAAAAATATGGTGAAGTTCTGGGAGTCCATGCAATAGGTCCTCATGTTGGAGAGTGGATGTGGGGTGTTTCTCTCAATTCTGTTTTAGAAGGGACGGTTCAGGAAATATCAAATGCGATATTTCCGCATCCGACCCTATCGGAGGCTTTATTCGAGGCCGCTCATTCAATAGTTGATAAACCTATACATAATTGAGCTAAAGTTACAAGGGTATCCCATAAGAACACAAAAAAGACAAAGTACCCTCTCAGTCATTTCTTTCTACCTTATAGTATTACAGTATTACTCTGTAAAAACTTCTTTTTTTTGTAAGGTTTTCTTCGTGCCCTTCGTGTTCTTCGTGGTTAAACTCTTTTTGGTTGCGGCTTTGCTGCGATAGGCTATTCTTGTTCAAATGAGAATAATCCCAATTTAAAGAACCGGTGTACCGGGAAAATGTTTGTTGCCTGTCTGAACGATGCTCGCGGACAGGCCGGTTTTCCCCCTTCCCGAAAACTTGAAGCTTCAGAGCCTCTCCCATACTCAACTGTCAGGGCAATCACATCATAACGACAATCCTTTTGTCATAAAATTCGGTTCAGCTATTTTTTCCAGAAGGCTTCATGTCAGGTGGTGTTTTTAAAATTGTTGCAAATTGTTTAGGAGTTAATACACCGCCGGACAGCAGTGTTTTAAATGCGTCTTCAACGGTAAGGTTTGTGTCTATCACCGCATCTTCTGTCGTATATATCAAAAAACCAGATGTGGGGTTTGGAGTGGTTGGTACAAAAACACTAATAAATATTTCCTTGCCGTTCTCTTTTAGCTGCCTGTTACAAAACCAATTGATTTTGTGCCTTCTTTTGGAAAATCCAGTATAATAACGCGCTTGAAAGCTTGTTTGCCGGGGAGGCTTACTGCATGTACAATTTGTTTTGCGGTGGAATAAATATTGCTGATAACAGGTGTTTTTGTTAAAAGGTTTTCAAAATAATGAATTATTGATTTGCCGATAATATTCGCGGCGAAGATACCTATAAAATACAATGAGGCGAATGTGAAGATAAGCCCGATGAACGTAATTATAAATTCATCGGCGGATGTTTTTGGCAGCTCAGCGTCGTATAAAAGAAATATTCTTTTTATAAGTGGAGAAAGAGTCCCCCCTATAAAACTAAAGAGAAATTTTACAACAAAAAAGGTTACATAGATGGGGATGATTAATAACAAGCCCGTTAACATCCTTTTTCGGATGTCTGTTTTTAATAGATTGAAAAATTTATTTAATGTTTCCATATACGCCTTACTTTATTGAATTAAAAGGTTAAAGAGTACCATAAAATCGCCATAAGACCGGCAAAAATAAAATTAAAATCTGCTATCGTTTCCAGCAGCAATCCTTCGGTTATTATTCTTTTTTGGAAAAGATATTGATAACCGGAGGCATATGCTATGCACGGAAGCAAAAAATATCCCAGCGTGGATATCCATCCAAGGAGCGTGCCTGCTATGAGAAGAAATGCCATGAAAAGGGTAATGCTAACAAGGATTTTTTTTGTGCGTTCTTTTCCAATTGCAATAGGAATGGTTTCTTTGCCCAAAATGCGGTCCCCCTGAATATCCCGAATATCGAGGACAACGGCGCGTATAAAAGCGAGACTGAATGCGAAGGCAACGGTAATGGCAAGCGCCGGTATGAAGTCTCTCCGTACACCCAGAAAAGGAATTAAAGCGGTGCTTGCTGCCCAGGCGATGCCGTAGAAAATTTCTTTTGAACCCGGTATTTGCTCAAGGCTTCTGTAACGGATAAAGCTGGAAAAACTCTTTGGTATAATTTGCAGCCGGTAAAAAATACCAAAAAGACTGGCGAGAAAAACACAGAAAAAGATGGATTTGCCGTGGTATAGTCCAAGAATTGAAGATAAAGTTGCTCCTAATATGCCCAAAATGACAAAAAGTACCTGCTTCTTTTCATAAAATTTTGCCCGCGCCGGCTCGTTGAGCGCCACGGATTCTTTATTGGCAAAATGATTAAGCACCTGCATTGAAAAAATGAAAAGAGCGGCGATTATGCAAAAAATCAATCTTGGTTGAACACCAAGCAGCAGTGCACAGGAATAACTCATGCTTGCCGCACCCAATCCTACATACGTGCAACTGCCTATTAAAAAGTTAAAGACACTTTTTGTAGCAAATAAGATTTTTTGATATTTATTGACTTTGTATGTCCTTACCTTGTCAACAACCCTTTTGATCATCCAGTTTGGTGTTGACGCGCCGGCAGTAACGCCAATGGTATTAAAATCTTTTAGTTTATTGAGATCTATTTCTGAGTCTGTTTCAACGTGAAATGTTGGAGTTCCCTGTGATTCGCATATTGTGACTAGCCGTGTTGTATTTGCGCTTCCCCTGCCCCCTACAACAATCATTGCGTCTACAGATTTACAGAGATTCACTACTTCATCCTGTCTTTTGTAGGTGGAACTGCAAATAGTTTCAAAAGATTCTGAATTCGGATAACGTCTTTTTATTTCATCGATAGCCCTCTTGAATAAATGCCTGTCCTGCGTTGTTTGGGCGACAATGCATACTTTATCCATAGGGGGAAGTCGTTCTATATCTTTCATGTTTTCAACTACGTACCCTCTTCCTTCGGCATAACCCAGTAATCCTACCACCTCCGCATGTCCATTATCACCGACAATTACCGTCGAATATCCCTGTGCGGCATACTTTTTGATAATAGATTGCACTCTCATTACATGCGGGCAGGTAGCGTCGCATACTTTTGCGCCTTTGCTTTCGATTTCTTCTCTTCGGGAAGGGGTCACCCCATGTGCCCTGATGACAACCGTGCTATTCGAGAGGTCTGTAGTACCATTAACAATGTGAATGTCTCTTTTTTCAAGATATTCAAGTACTTGCGGATTATGGATTAATGGGCCGTCTGTATAAACTTTAGCGCCAATATTCTTTTCATTCGCCGCATCGAGCAGGATATCCATTGCCCTCCGGACACCCATACAAAAACCGGCGGTTTTAGCAACAAAAACTTTCAACGATTACTCCAGAGAAAAATAAAACCAATAGTACCATATCAAACATAAGCTCAAGTATATTCAAGATTTATAATTTTTAAGGAATTCTATCAATTGCAATATTGGTTGTCAATGATTTTAAATGAGCGGTGCTTTCTTTATTGAAGTCGTTGTCGATTATTAATTTCTCAATTATTAATTGACAAATATATTGATAATTTATATACTTCGGCTTACTTTGATTTCAGGATTAGCTTGTAAGATGATCCTGATCACTCAAAACTGCTTTTTTGTAATAAATCTAGTGAAGATATTTGTATTAAGGAAGGGATTTGTATTATGGTAAAGAAGATGCGTTCGATGGTTTTGATTTTTAGTTTGTGCAGTATTTTATTTGGTTTTGTTGGCAGTTTGCACGCTTCAGAGAGTTTGGAAGACGGCATTTTATGGCTGACAAAAAATGCGGTTCGGGAGAAGTTTGGTACACCAAATTATTTATATTGTGAAGAAGAACCTTTCAGGAGATACAGAATAGTTACTCCAGACGAAGAGGAAGGTTTGAAAAAGACTTTTTTGTATGACGTTCCGCTACATGATTTGTACTATTTAAAAAGAAATAACACTAATATAGAATTAAGAATTTATTATGGTGTTGACAGATCAAATGGTGGGGAAACGTACCGTGTGAGTGAATATTATGTGAACTTTACGGATGGTCCCGTGCCTCTTGGGAAAATTTCAGAATTAATTCCTGAATGTAAACCAATCCATCAGTCTTCGAAAGTATTTCAGGAACATATGTTTAACTTTGACAACTACAGGATAATCTTTGTTACTGATAAGGTTAGTTCACTTACCAATCATTTCGGAACAATATTTGTTGATCCCGATAAGGATATAAAGGATTGGTCTTTGGCGTATGATGTTATTCTGATTGAAGGTGAGTCCGAAAATGTATCGTCAAACAGCATGGTAAAAGAAATAATTGTGTCGGTAGATGGTGAATACCGGATAGGAAAAACGAAGCATGTTTTTAAGACGAGGCGTATTGATAATCCTTTGCAATAACGTTACGGTTTAGAGAATTAAAATCTGATGTCATTAAAAAAGCAGTAATGATGAATGGTCTTTCATTTATCTTGCTGCTTTTTTCTTTTTGAGGCGGATAATGGCAAAAATAATACAAGGAGGGTGATAATTGAAAATATGTTGTATTGGCAGCGGTTATGTAGGCCTTGTGGCAGGCACATGTCTTTCTGATATGGGCAACGATATTATATGCGTGGATTCTAATAAAAACAAAATAGATGATTTGAAAAATGGTATCATTCCTATATATGAACCCGGTCTTAAAGACATGCTGGAAAGAAACGCAAGAGAGCGGAGGATTACTTTTACAACAAATATTAAAGAGGGCATTCAAAAATCAGATGTTATTTTTATTGGGGTAGGAACACCATCTGACCGCAATAATTGCGCTGATATTTCCGCTATTATTTCAGTTGCTGAAAGTATTGGAAAATACATGAATGGGTATAAAGTTATAGTGAATAAAAGTACCGCACCTGTAGGAACGTTAGAAAAAATAGGAAAGGTGATAAAATCGTTTCAAAAAAAAGCAATAAAATTTGACTTGGTATCGAATCCTGAATTTATGCGGGAGGGTGAAGCGATTAAGGATTTTACCAATCCTGACCGAATTGTAATAGGCGTGCAAGCCGAAAAGGCAAAAAAGATTATGGAATCTATCTATAATGGTATTTCAAGAGCAGATAAACCGATTATGTTTACTGATATAAGGAGCGCTGAGTTAATTAAGTACGCGAGTAATGCAATGCTTGCAACGAGAATTTCTTTTATGAATGAATTAGCGCAACTATGTGAAAAAGTTGGTGGAGATATCAAAGAAATTGCGAAGGGGACTGGATTAGATTCGAGAATCGGTTCCCGGTTTCTCCAGGCAGGCATCGGATATGGCGGGTCATGTTTTCCGAAAGATGTAAATGCATTGATACAAATAATGAATGAAAATGGCGTTGGTGCAAAAATACTAACGGCGGTTAATGAGGTGAATGAACAACAAAAGAGGTCTCTTTTTGAAAAAATACAAACGCTTGTCCCCACAATGAAGAACAAAAAAATTGCTATCTGGGGTTTGGCGTTTAAACCAAAAACAGATGATATGAGAGATGCGCCTTCTATAACGTTAATTAAGCAATTGCAGGAAGCAGGCGCTCAAATTAATGCCTTTGACCCTGAAGCAATGGATAATGCAAAGACTATCTTTAGAGGGATAAAATATTATGATGATCCTTATTCCGCGGCTAAAAACTGTGATGCTCTGGTGATTGTAACAGAATGGAACGAGTTTAGAGACCTTGATCTTAAAAAAGTAAAAAGACTTTTAAAATGTCCAAATATAGTTGACGGAAGAAATATATACGAACCGAAGGATATGAAAGAATTGGGTTTTCATTATTTATGCGTGGGAAGATAATTATTAATGACCTTCAAGCTTCAGAGGAGGTATTATTGCTACATTTTATGATCTGACATGCTTTAAAAATATTTACCTGTTGTTTACTTATAACAGGAAGGCTGGCTTCCTTTAATAACAAGTCAAGATCGAAATGTTTTCCTAAACCGAGTTTATCCCTTATGGGTGAGATAATTTTTTCAAATCGGGAGATGAACTGATTATCAATGCCGGCGTAATTTAAGATAAAAATATCCCCTTCCTTTTTGCAAACCCTTTTTATTTCATTTAAAGTGCGCATGGGTTCCGGTACTACGGTAATAACATGTGATGCAATGACTTTATCAAAAGTATTATCCCTGAAGGCCAGTAATGATGCATCCATAGTGGATAAGTGCACGTTATCCAAGGTGTATTTCATTTTCTTCGCCTTTGCCCGCAGTAACATTTCTTCACTCAAATCTATTCCTATTATACTGATTCCCTTCGGAT
>MHYI01000142.1:0-6937 GCA_001828295.1 Planctomycetes bacterium RBG_16_41_13
GACGGATAGGCTGGCAGCTTGTGTATTAAATATCACAAGCAGGATGCTTGTGTTACATTGTACAGATAGTTACAAAAAATCGGGAATACACCCCCAGGCGATAGCCCTTTCGCCTTGAGATGGGCAACAAGAGCGTCTACGTTGTAAACATGTTCGTGTGCGATGCCGTCTTTAATTTCCCATAGCTCTTCGATGATTTCGTCAGCCATCTTCGTTTACCCCCATTAGTTCTTGTGGAGTGCAAATCTCTGGGCACACATAGCCATGTGCGGCACATACGTTTCTCACTATAGGTTTCATCTCAGCGTTGTCAATATGCCGGCAGTTCTATGTCAGAAGGTAGTCAACACCGTGAACGGCTGCTATTGCGATATAAAGGGAGTCATCCAACGCTTTTACCGGAAGCGCGCCTTCTTGAAGGAGCGCTTTGGATAAGGCGACGACTGCTTAGGTAATTGCCAGAAGTGGGATGTCGGACAGGATGTTGAGCCGCCGAAAACCTTAAGGGGGGCAAACCTTATCTATTGACTGTTAAACGTATAATTGTTTTATAAAAAAACTCATATTTGTCAATAGATTAGGTTTGCCCCCCCTTCTTTTCCCCTAATATTTTATCTATTTCAATCCCGTTTCTTCTTTAAATCCGCACATCACATTCATATTCTGGACTGCCTGGCCTGCGGCGCCCTTGATTAAATTATCGATGGCAGAAAGAATCACTATCCTTTTGTCTGTTACCTTTACCGCAATATCGCAGAAGTTTGTGTGGCTTACGTCCTTTGTTTTCGGCAGGGTGCTGTTTTCTCTTAAACGGATAAAAGGTTCTTTTTGATAAAATTCTCTATAGATATTCAATGCTGCCTCATCGTTCAGGGCTGAAGCGCCTGTCCTGATTTTGGGGATGCAGTAAATAGTGCATAATATGCCTCTGTTCATGGGAACGAGGTGGGGAACAAACTGTATGGATACGGGTTGGCTGGTTTTGGTGGAGAGTATATGTTCTATTTCAGGACAGTGGCGATGGCCGCCCACAGCGTATGCCTCGGTATTTTCGTTGCATTCGCAGTAGTGTGTGTCTTCCCGCGCTTCACGTCCTTTCCCGGAAACGCCCGACTTTGCATCCACAATGATATCATTGGGTTCAATAAGACCTTTCGCAAGCAATGGCGCTAATGCCAGTATGGTTGCGGTAGTGTAACATCCCGGATTCGCCACTAAATGAGTTTTTTTGATGGTATCGCGAAAAAGCTCCGGCAGGCCGTAAACGGCTTTTGTTAAGCCGTCAATGTCGGTATGCCTGGTCTTATACCATCTTTCGTACAATGCGCTATCCTGAAACCGGTAATCAGCGCTGAAGTCTATTACCTTTATTCCTTTCTGAATAAAATGCGGCACGTATTTCATTGAAACCGTGGGTGGCAAGGTAATAAAGGCAACGTCCAGGTTATCAGGGACTTCTTTTTCCTGAATACTATCGCATGTCAATTCGATTTGGCCTTGCAATGAAGGAAATATATCGGAAATCTTAGGGTGGTCTGTTCTCCTCACGCCAAGGCAGGAAATTTTCACTTCCGGATGGCGAAGAAGGATTTTGATGAGTTCAAGGCTGGTGTAAGCAGTAGCGCCGATTATTCCAATGTTTAACATAGCTGTATCTCCCTACAAGAACGAAAAAAGTCATTGGCATTGGTCAACCGCCAACTGCCGATTGCCGACTGTGGACTGTGGATTGTAGACTGTAGACTGTAGATTGCCGACGCCTGTTTTTTAATATTATTCGCTCCATAAAGAATAGACTTTCTCACATCCCGCAAAAAATCTTTATCCTTTTCTTTTTTGGCTCTTCTGCGCCAAAAACTATTGGCAGCATTTCCTCTACCCTTTCTACAAATGCGAAATTCAATCCTTTTTTTGCATTTTCCGGAACTTCGGTTAAATCTTTCTCATTTCTCTTCGGTAAGACAATCGTAGTAATCCCTGCCCTCTTGGCTGCCAGGACCTTTTCTTTTATGCCTCCAACAGGGAGAACCCTTCCGCGCAGCGTGATTTCACCCGTCATCGCTACATTAGAGTGGATTGACGCCCCTTTCAAAAGCGAGATAAGCGCCATAGCCATTGTTACTCCGGCAGAAGGCCCGTCTTTTGGAATAGCTCCGGCAGGAACATGAATATGAAAGTCGTATTTATCAAAATCCTTAAAGGAAATTTTCAGGTTGTCGAGTTTTGCCCTGATATAACTCATTGCTGCCTGGGCAGATTCTTTCATAATATCCCCTAAACAGCCGGTTAAGGTGAGTTTCCCCGTGCCTGGCATACAAGTAGCCTCAATAAAAAGTATGTCTCCGCCGGCCTGCGTCCACGCAAGACCGGTGGCAACTCCGGCTTCTGTCGTTCGTTCAGCCGCCTCGGAGAAAAACTTGATTGGCCCCAAAAGTGTATTTAATTGTTCCGCATTGATGGTTACCGACGTCTCTTCTCCGGAAGCTATTTTCTTCGCCGTTTTCCTGCAAAGGTGTGCGATTTCACGTTCCAGGTTTCTCAGGCCTGCCTCCCGCGTATAATCACTGATTACCGCCTGTATTGCATCGTCGGTAATCGTTAGCTGTTCCTCTTTGAGACCGTGGGCTTTTAGCTGCTTGGGAAGGATGAATTTTTTCGCGATGGATATTTTTTCTTCAGCAGTATATCCGGGAAGTTCCAGCACCTCCATACGATCTTTCAGCGCAGGCGGTACCGTATCTAATATGTTTGCGGTGGTGATAAACATTACATTTGAAAGGTCAAACGCTACGTCGAGATAATGGTCGGAAAAGGCATGGTTTTGTTCAGGGTCAAGCACTTCCAGCAAGGCGGCTGACGGGTCTCCGCGGAAATCAGCGCCAAGTTTGTCAATTTCGTCCAGCATGAATACCGGATTGTTTGATTCCGCTTTTTTCAGTCCCTGTATGATCCTGCCCGGCAATGCACCTATATAAGTGCGCCTGTGACCCCTTATCTCCGCCTCGTCTCTTACTCCTCCCAGGGACATACGGACAAATTTCCTGCCCATCGAACGTGCAATTGACATCCCAACGGAGGTTTTCCCTGTGCCGGGTGGTCCGACAAAGCACAGGATTGGTCCCTTCATATCATCCTTGAGTTTCCTTACCGCAAGATATTCAAGTATCCTTTCCTTTAATTTTTCTAAATCGTAATGATCTTCATCCAATATGGTACTGGCTGCTTTAATATCCAACTGGTCTTTCGTGGAAGCCGACCATGGAAGGGCAATCAGCAGATCCAGGTACGTCCTTGAAACCGTATATTCCGCCGAAGCGGAATGCATCTTTGCAAGCCGCTCAAGTTCCCGTTCGGCTTCCTTTTGGGCTTCGGCAGGCATTTTGGCTTTTTCGATCTTTTCCTTTAATTCTTTCATCTCCATTGAACGTTCGTCGCCTTCGCCCAGTTCATCCTGAATCGCCTTTAGCTGCTGTCTCAGATAATATTCCTTCTGTCCCTTTTCCATTTCATTCCTTACCTGAGACTGGATTTTTGTAGCCATTTCCAGGACTTCCAATTCGCTGGCAATCAGCGTGGTAACTTTTTGCAAACGCAATTTTACGTTTGCCATTTCCAGCACCTTCTGCTTTTCCACCACGCTAACATTTAAATGCGAAGTAATAAGATCCGCTAAACGGCTGGGATTTTCAATATTAACGACAGCTACCTTCAATTCTTCGGGCAGGGATGGCGTCATGGAAATCATGCGTGCAAATTGGTCCGCCGCATTTCTTGCCAGCGCTTCTGTCTCTCTATCGTCTTCAATGATATCTTCAATAGCGCTGACTTTTGCCTTAAAATAAGGATCGGATTGAACGTATTCCCCGATTTTTACCCTGCGAAGTCCCTGGACAAGCATTTTTGCTGAATTATCGGGCATGCGCAGCATTTGGAGAACCACAGCCGCCGTGGCGCTCTCATAGAGATCGGATTGTTTTAGCACTTTAATATCTTTATCTTTCTGCGCGGTCAGGGTCAGGAAACGGTTCCCGGCCAAAACATCGTTCAGGAGTTTAAGATCCCTATCGGTATAAACGCTTAACGCCGCGACCATTCCCGGGAATACAACGGTGTCTTTCACTGGAAGCACAGGGGTTTCATGGGGTATTTTTATTCTTTCTATTTTGTCCTGTACTTCTTCTTCAACCGTAAGTACAGGCTGCTCCTGGTCTTCGCCATTGTTATTATTTTCGCTATTTGTCATGTTGTGTACTGTTTCCTCTCCGGCAATACAGGGAATGGTTAAAGGTTGATTTTTATGGCAAATGCTTCCGGCGCTTTTTGCTGAATTTTTGGCAGGATTATTTGTAAAAAACCTTCCTTGTATGAGGCTTTTATATTATTTGTATCAACTGGTTTGGGCATATAAAAGGCTCTTTCAAAATATCCATACCTGATTTCCACCTGATAAAAACATATCTTTTCGTGGGGCGAGTCGTCAGTTCTGTGACCAGTTATCGTAAGGGTGCCTTTTGAAAAAGAAACCTGCACATTTTGCGGTTTCGTGCCGGGAATGGCCATTTTTACAATAATGTCTTCAGGTGTTTCGTAAATATCCGTCTGGGGTTTCCATGGAGAAATTGAATCGAAAGAATATTCTTTCCCGGTAAAAGAAAAAAACTCGCTTAAGATTTGTTCAATCTTATTTTGTTTTGCATCGGTTTTGTAATAAGTGCCGTTATCATTTGAAATCATTTTAGAATGAAACCTCCCAGTCAAAAGGAAAACGATGTCAATATAACAATGTTCATTTTCAAGTACAAGAGGATTTGCAGGATAAGCGTCTGCAAAGAGATAATGATGAAACAGGCATTATGGCCAGATTCTGCCGAAATAAAAAACCCCGCAAACGCGGGGTTTTTTGTGATATCGATAAAAAAGTAAAAAAAATTTAATACATATCCCCATAACCGCCATAGCCGCCGCCCTGAGGCATTGGAGGGGTTTTCTTTTTCTCCGGTATCTTGCCTATTATGGCGTCTGTTGTAAGCAGTAAAGTGGAAACGCTCGCTGCATTTTGCAGGGCGGTTCTCACCACTTTTGTCGGATCAATGATGCCTTCGCTCACCATATCGCAATACCGGTTTGCTCCCGCATCATAGCCTTCGTTTCCTTTCGCATTTTCAACATTCTGCACGACAATTGCAGCGCTAACCCCTGCATTCGCTGCGATTTGTCTTAATGGCGCCCTTAAAGCCCTCTGAAGGATATCAACGCCTATTTTTTCATCACCCGCAAGGATAAGATCATACAGAGGGGAAATAGACCTGAGAAGCGATACGCCTCCTCCGGGAAGGATTCCTTCTTCAACGGCGGCCCGGGTCGCATGGAGTGCGTCTTCAACTCGCGCCTTCTTTTCCTTCATTTCACTTTCCGTTGCAGCGCCGACATTGATCATTACCACACCGCCAGCCATCTTGGCAAGCCTCTCCTGAAGTTTTTCCCTGTCGTAATCCGATGTGGTAGTCGAGATTTCCCTTTTTATCTGTTCAATACGATCCTTGATTTTTCTGCTTTCTCCGGCGCCCTCGATGATGATGGTGTTTTCCTTGTCGATTTCTATCTTCTTTGCGCGGCCAAGGTCGCTTAATTCTAACGTTTCAAGGTTAATGCCCAAATCTTCAAAAACTGCCTGGCCGCCGGTAAGGACAGCGATATCTTCCAGCATCGCCTTGCGTTTATCACCAAAACCAGGTGCCTTAACTGCAGCGCATTTCAGCGACCCACGGAGCTTGTTCACAACAAGCAAGGTTAAGGCTTCGCCTTCTATCTCTTCGGCAATAATCAAAAGAGGTTTGCCCGTTTGAGAAATTTTCTCCAATATCGGTACCAGCATCTTGGCAGTGGTTATCTTTTTCTCATGAATAAGCAGGTAAGGGTCTTCCAGAACACATTGCATCGTGTTGGGATTCGTAACGAAATAAGGAGAGAGGTATCCTTTGTCAAACTGCAACCCTTCAATCCATTTCGCCTCAGTTTGCAAACTTTTGCCTTCCTCTACCGTGATCACACCATCTTTGCCGACCTTATCCATGGCATCAGCGATAATTTTACCGATTTCAGCATCGTAATTGGAGGCTACCGTGGCAATCTGCTCAACCTCTTTTCTTCCCTTTACCGGAATACTCATCTGCCGCAGCTTATCTACTACACACTGAACGGCCTTGTCGATGCCACGCTTCAACGCCATTGCGTTGGCTCCCGCAGTAACATTCTTAAGCCCTTCTACAAATATTGCCTCTGCAAGCACCGTAGCAGTGGTCGTTCCGTCACCGGCAACATCGCTCGTTTTTGCGGCAACGGACTTTACCATTTGCGCACCGATGTTTTGCATGTGATCGGGCAAGTCTATTTCTTTCGCAACAGTTACTCCGTCCTTCGTAATAGTTGGCGAACCAAAACTTTTTTGAATAATAACATTACGTCCCCTTGGCCCCAATGTTACCTTTACCGCATCTGCTAATTGTTTTACGCCAATCTTGATTGCCTCCAGCGCGTCGTGATTATAAATAATTTTTTTTGCCGACATAACAAAGTTTCCTCCAAATTATGTATTGCTGACTTTAATAAATCTTTTAACGGCTGATTTAACGGAGCAAACAGTATGCCGAACAATGCCTGCCGCTCGTCATGCGACTTCTTTTTCCCCCGCAAATTAACCTGTCTAATCACAATAGGATATAAGAAAAGTTTTTTGCACAAAAAAACCTCTAAGGATTATATAAACGAAGGTATGCCATTGTGACAGTGCTTTGCTTAAAATCTCCCTTTTAAATGTGTCAATATGACAGGATTACATGGTAGGCGAATGGTATTCAACGGATGATGCAAGCTTTGCATGGGTCCGGGGGGGGATGAGGAGGTACACTTCCCGTATTTCAAGATTAATACGGGAAGT
>MHYI01000142.1:6988-7682 GCA_001828295.1 Planctomycetes bacterium RBG_16_41_13
AATAAAAATACTACAGGTATTACGAAAATCATGTTCCATTTTCCCATTTCTACTCTCCTTTTATGAGGTTTAAAACATGTCAGGCCAATGCGGTGTTATGCCTTCTTTCTCATTTTTGGATGTTTTGTAATATCCAGTATGGCTTCAGGATGTTCGGCAGCAATCCGCAGTAAAACACGAGCTGGTCCTTCAGGTTTTCGCCGACCTTGTTCCCAATTGCGGAGCGTGGCGACACTTATTCCAATAAGAGAAGCGAATCTATCCTGTGATAGGCCGTATTGTTCACGTATCTTCCGCACTTCTGATTCAGGGAACTCAATGCTGCGTGATGGTTTCGCCTTGCCTTTCATGATAGCAGCGCCCTGCTTAACGCTTTCAAGTAATTCCACAAATAGTTCTTTTTTCATAAATATTCCCTTTCAACAATTTTTCTCAGTTGCCTGAGTTGCTCTGATGTCAAATCACTCTGTTCGCTCTTTGGATAGGCATAAAGAAGAAGGATGACTTCTTGAGATACGAACCAATAATAAATGACCCTAATACCGCCACTTTTCCCATGCCCTTTAGCAGACCACCGGAATTTTCTTAAGCCGCCGCTTCCTGATATTACTTTTCCGACATCTGGTCTATTTACCAAATGAGTCTGTAAAAGCCGATATTCTGTAACAATTTAGATTTTTGAAAACTCATGTAG
>MHYI01000143.1:0-753 GCA_001828295.1 Planctomycetes bacterium RBG_16_41_13
GTGGCACTGATAGACTTGTTTGTCAGTGAAATTGCTTCGACTCATAACAACAAGGACAAACGGAGTTTGCCCTTGCCACCCATTACAATGAATTTTATTGTTCATCTTTCGAGAACATTATTTTTTGACTATATTTATAAACAGTTTCTAAGCGTAAACGTCAATATTTTTACCAACACCATCAGGATTAGTTGCTCCCGCACCTGACCGCACACTTTCAGAATCCCCAATAAGCTTTAAAATTGTAGCACCTTCCGTTTTCATTGACTCCATGGCTTGTTTTGCCATAACCACGTTATTCGACATGCTTTGTGCAAGATTTGTCAACGTATTATTCATAATAATCTCCTTTTCACATCCTAAGTAATATCAAATTTTGACCAAACTATATTATCGACGTCAGCTTTTATTACTAATCAACCCTTTTTTATAGTATGCATACATTCCCAAAAGAAAAAAACTCCCAACCTCTCTTTCAAGAGGTTGGGAAAGTTTTTTTCCTTTCTCTACGATACCTCAAACCGAATAAAATCCTTGATTAGCCATTCAGATTTAATTTCAATCCTACGATTGTTCATTAGCGTCGATTTTTCCCTTTTCCTTTTCCTTTGTCCTTGCCTTTACCATCATCATCATCATCATCATCATCTTCTCCGCCATCATCGTCGCCATCTTCATCGTCGTTGTCATCGTTGTCATCGTTTTTCCCCTTCTTACTTCCCTTCACCTTAACGGTATCGCTTCCCTCGAATT
>MHYI01000143.1:962-1104 GCA_001828295.1 Planctomycetes bacterium RBG_16_41_13
TTGGCAATAAACTTCCCGTTACTATTAAGATTAATCGTCTTTGACTGGAAGCTCACATCTGCCTCTATTACGGAAGGCGCCTCGGCTGGCGTTGATGTGGGAGTTGCGGAAGGTTCTGTTGGCGTTGGTGCAGGCGTGGCAA
>MHYI01000143.1:1357-1684 GCA_001828295.1 Planctomycetes bacterium RBG_16_41_13
CCTTTCGTTAATAACCACGCTTACAATCTCCACTTTATCGCCTGATTGAAGAGCAAGGTCCATATCCTCTAACGCAATTCCCTCTACAATCTCAAAAGGGAATTCATATGGCTTTGCGATATCGTTCACTTCTGTTTCAATTACCAAGGCACATGTTTTATTAGCATACAGTAGTGTATCAAGATGTATTAAATCTAATATTGATAATTTTACTTTTCCATTTTTGTTTATTTCAACACTTGCATCTAATTTGTCTCCATCAAAAGCGCTTGAATCACTGACGGTAAGGCTGGTTTTATAAAGGGTATCCGCACCAGCCCCCTCCAC
>MHYI01000143.1:1695-7349 GCA_001828295.1 Planctomycetes bacterium RBG_16_41_13
AATAAATACCTGTAAATACGATCATCCATACACATAAAACTAATTTCCTCTTCATCATCTCACTCCTTTCCAAAAAAAATTTTCTCTAACAAAAACAACAATTTCCCACCCATTGTAAAATAAAAAAACCCAAGACAATATGCCACATATGCCTTGGGTTTTAGGTTATCTTAAAAGCCTATTGAAATCTTGAACCTAATCAATAAAGCATCACATTTTGCAAAAGTGATTTAACCGTATGTTTATAGCTAAACCTTTTACAAACAAGATACTTACCGGCTCAGCGCCTGATCAATAAACAGCTTTTACACCATTATAGGTGGCAACCTGGCATTCTTTCCAAAAGAGAAGACCCATGGCTTTGCGTCCCAACCTCACGATTGGTTTGCCTTTGTATGCACACTTTTACCAAAATGCATTAATTAGTCAAGAAGATTATCGCGGTTCGACAAAAAAATATTTTAAAATATTTGTAACACTTTGGAAATTAAGGCGACACCATGCTTAGTTTTTAGTTTTTAGTTTGCGGTAGGTTGGATTAAGCGATAGCGAATCTACCTTTCCCTGGAAATATTATTGGTGGATTCGGCGTAAAAATCAACGTCTTAATCCCACCCTACTCAGCCCAACCTGCATATAATTATGCTGAATCAAAAAAAGACGGGGGGCAATCGGTAAAAAACAATCTTATGGACTTTGTTTGATTTCGTTTTCAAACAAATAGAATGTTGTATTGTGACACTCCTCAAGAATGGACATAGTTGCCTCTCCGATCTTTATTTCCACCCCAGGGTAAACAACCTTATAAACAACCACTTTGGCGTCTTTATAAACAGGTACTGTTTCTCCGCTTGGGAGGTCTCTTAATCTTTTTTCTATCTCCTCTTTCCGGGAAAGAAGTTGTTGAAATGTATCGGCATGCTTTGCGGTCAGTTCCCCCTTTGACTTCTTAATCTCATGTAATAGGGCAAGTTCTTTATCAACCTTTTTCAAGGCAGCTCTCAAATCACTCGTTTCTTTCCTTGTGTTCATTTGCTTTTGTTGCGCTGCATAGTCAACGCCGACTTCTACGTCTGTGTAAATCTCCTTTTTGCTTCCTAATGATTCCACTTCGATTAATGTGCCGGCAACTACCAGCCCACCTGCGATAGACAACCTGTCCCCTTCCGCCTTCACCGTATTTTTTGCGTAAATCGTACAATCTATTGCCTCTCGTAATATTTTAACATTATTTGCCACAATGGTTTGATTCCTCGCAAAGCGGACGGCCACATCACCCTCTGCTTCAATTTTGCCTGTACCTGAGCCAATGAACCCACCCTTCACCAGGATATTGCCTTTGGACTTTATTATGGAATCTTCTACGGTATCCCAAACCTCTACGTCTCCTTCCACATCTAATTTAAAACCGCTCTTCACGCTTCCTTTTACAATAACTGTCCCTTTACTGACAATATTGCCTACGCCAAAATCGACATCCTTGTCAACCATATAACACGATTTTACGGAGACAACGCCGCCAATATATCTCACGTTTCCGTCAATACACGATACCAACAGTTTCGGATCGTTGTCCGATATTTTTGCATTTTCCCCAACCGGCAACACACAGGGCTTTCCCTGTATGGGGACAACTATGCCACCATAGACATTCCTTCCTGGTTTTCCCGGAGCAGGGTCAATTAATCGGGCCAGAGGTTGTTTTATTTTTACACTTTCAATTATACTTGTATTGTGATAATCCACCCTGCCGTCGCTCCCCACGAGAGGGCCGATTTTTGAACTTGCATCAAATAGGAACTCAATATTGCCGTCTTTGCCATGGACCGGTTGTTCCCCTTCGGCTATAAGTGCGTTTTTAACAGAAATATTTTCTTGCCTGACCTTATCCAGGGCGGCCTTTATGGCATCCTCTTTTATTCCAAAAGAGATACCCTTTGCCTTCAGGGTTTCCAAAACGTTATCAACGGTAATATCGACATTTTCCGGATCAAAGGGTTTCACCGTCAAATGTACCATCATCTTGTCATCAGAGACTTTGATGAGAAATAAGTTGGCCGTGTCATCTATTGATAACATACTCTTTCCTCCATTATCCGGGGTTAACTGAAAAGTCAGAACTACCCGGTATAAGCAGGTAGTTTAGACGCCCAATGCCTCTCTTATCGGCAGAATATCGTCTATGCTGCGTAATTTGTTGTATTGTTATGAGTGAAACAAGAAGTTCGAATACGGACAATCCCGTATTTGGTGTTTAAGGTGAGTAGATTTGAGTTGTATATTTTCATTGTGTGTTTCAGCAGTCCGGTTACCCTGTAGTTATGAACCGTGCATTTGCGCATGTCCCTTCTCGTGTGACTTTATCGGCGACCAGCTTTTACCATACTACCCATAGGTTACGCTAATTTTCAACATATTTCTTTATAAATCAATAGTTTCAAAAGATTGTAGTTCATAACCCGGAGTTACCGGCACACCCATCAATCCTGTTTAAAGGTTAAATTATTTTGAAGGGTTCCTTTTATCTGTGCATCGCATATTTCAAAAAGAAACACTATTTATAAGTAATGTTATAAGAGTCGTATTTTATAAAATTAATGATATCAAGGAAATAGGAATATTAATACATGTTTTTGGGAAAAGGAATAAAATTTGATACTTAGTATTACAGATGACTTTCCAACATTGAGTTGCACAAATAAAAAATTAAGGTAACTTTCTGCAACTTGGTGGAAATAATCAAAAGCATAATGTGTGTCTCCGTCGCTCAATTCCTTAACACGCTGATGAGAGACATACCGTCATCAGGAGGTGTTACCTGCCAATTTTACGACTATTTCCGTGTTCCTTTGTACTGCCCAACCAATGCCAGGAGTCTTTTGTGTTACCCAAGATTCAAAGTGGAAGACTCCTGATATAAGTTTGTGTCATCTATTATCAGGTTGTT
Organism: Planctomycetes bacterium RBG_16_41_13; assembly: GCA_001828295.1. Next base: position 4,643 of record MHYI01000143.1, read on the forward strand.
TATGAATTCGTTTTTCACGATTTTCCGTGCCATAAGTCCTCGTATATCAATAGCTGGTTTTTTTGTGTTTTCGGACAACCTGTTATCCTTTGCCACACAGTAACAGCCGGGTGGCTTGTCTGTAAATTAATATCAATTTAATTAAGGAAGGGATACCGAAATGATAAGTTGAGTAACAACCAGGCGGCTTGTCCGTAAATGAACAGCAAAGGTATAAAATTTATTATAAGGAGGATGAAATTATGGCAGTGTGTAAAGATGATATTAATAACCTTAAGACTAAGCTGATGGATGCAAGAACGGCGCTTGTTGCCATGCTCGGCGAAAGCGACCTAACAAAGCAAAAGGAATGCAGTGCAAAGGTTAAAAGCATTACAGAAGAAACACTGGCGCTTTTCCCTAAGTGGATAGAAAATGCTAAAGGTACTAATGTTGAGGCCAAACTAAAAGACCTGAAGGATGCATGGGATATTTTCAGGAACACCCGGGATAATGAGGTTATCCCTAATTTTTTTGCGGGAAAAGTAGCGGAAGCAAAGGCTGTCGGTGGAGGTATACAGAAGGAAAGGTTCGCAAAGATGTCTTCAGCGGTTGATGAACTCTTAACAATGACGTAAAGAGAAGAAGGTTGGGAGGTGAAGGGTATTATAAGTTTTTTATACACTTCACTTCTTGATTCAATAATAATTAATTCAGGGGGCACTATACATAATTCCCGGGCTAAATCACCGCGCAACGCGGGAGGTTTAGCTCAGGGATTAAAGGCCCCGTTTCCCGTAAGCTGAGTTATCGCGGTTTAACGAACATTTTCAACAACTCCGGTAATGAGAATATGAAATCAATACCTCTCCAACTGCTGACTGATTTGTCTGAGAGACAAGAAAGGTGAAGCATTTTTAAAGCCCCAATAGTGCGTCAACTTTATTGCATAGCTGTTTTACTTCATTAGCGGATTTTTGTAAAGCAATGGACTCTTTTTCGTTGAGCTTGATTTCAAAAATATCTTCAACCCCATTGGATCCAAGTATTACAGGCACACCAACAAAAAGATTCTTTATCCCATATTCTCCTTCACATAAAGCGGTGCATGGCGCTATCTTTCGTTTGTCTTTTAAAATAGCCTCAACCATTTCCACAACGGCTGCCGAAGGGGCGTAAAACGCGCTGCCGGTTTTCAGCAAATTAACAATTTCCGCGCCGCCATTTCTCGTTCGTTCAACAATTTCATTCAATCGTTCCTGTGGAATCAATTCTTCAACAGAAACGCCGGCAACAGTGGTATATCGGGTAGAGGGTACCATAGTATCCCCATGCCCTCCAAGGACAAATGCATGAATATTTTCAACGGACACGCCGAGCTCCATTGAAATAAAAGCGCTAAAACGTGCAGCATCCAGAATGCCTGCCATTCCGATAACACGATGCCTGGGGAATTTGCTGATTTTGTAAGCCACATATGTCATGGCATCCAGTGGATTAGACACTATAATAAGAATGGCATTCGGCGAGGTCTTTGCTATGTTTTCAGCAACTCCTTTTACGATACCCGCATTTATTTTGAGCAGGTCATCCCTGCTCATTCCCGGTTTTCTTGGCACACCGGAGGTGATAACTACGATATCCGAATCCTTTGTTTCTTCATACCCGTTCGCGCCGATGATTTTCGTATCATATCCATAAACAGGACCTGACTCCATGATATCCAAAGCCTTTCCTTGTGGCATATCTGGTACTATATCTAAAAGCACTACGTCTCCGAGTTCCTTTTCTGCAAGACGTTGTGACAAGGTAGCCCCAACATTTCCTGCGCCAATAATGGTTATTTTTTTTCTGGTCATAAACAGACTCCACTGATTTTCATGATGTGTGAATAAGTGTAATTACGAATCCAGCATTTTATGTTTGTTTGATTCCGGCTGTGCCAGCCTAAGGGGCAGATTGACTATATGCCCCAGAGCTAAACACCAGAAAATACTGGTAAGGAAGGAGAAGGTCATATTTTTTTTGTAATGTAAACCCCGCCTGCTTTAATTCATTGATAACCAATTCTTCCGGCAAGCGGACATTGAGCGGTGGGCCAATGGGACTCTCTTTGCCAAATTCTATAATTGCTACCCGGCCTTCGGGTTTCAGTGAGGCTTTCACTTTCTTCATAAAATCAACCGGATGCGCTATTTCATGGTATGTGCTTAGCAAGATTGCCGTGTCAATGCTATTTGCAGGCAATAAAGGGTCGTCCATGCCGCCCAGCACGAGATGAACTGTTTTTTCTTCTTCCGCATTTAATCTGTTTTTAATGTAATCAAGCATTTCTTGTTGTATATCGACGGCATAAACCGTCCCGGTTGGTCCGGTACGGTTTAAAAGCCTCATGACAAGGTATCCGGAACCGGCTCCAATGTCAGCGACAACGCTCCCTTTTTTGATTTCCAGCGCATCCAATAGTAATTCCGGTTTTTGCCATACATCACGTTCCGGATTCTCAAGCAGCGGGATTTTTGCAGGACTGAACAGTTTCCCGGGACGTTCAAGTTGTATGGTATATTGGGCGTGCATTTCACAGCAAAAAAACAATATTCCCAAAATAGCAATGAGAGAGAGTACTTTGGTTTTTTTTCCACGCATAAACTAGTTTTCCTCCTCTCCGCCTTTTTCTTCCTGATCCTGTTTATCTAACCGCAAGATGAGCCAGATCGATGCGCCAATG
>MHYI01000144.1:0-5179 GCA_001828295.1 Planctomycetes bacterium RBG_16_41_13
CTGCCTTTGAACTATTTCTGTTAGCCCCTGCTGGCTAAATCTGTAAAGATCTTCGGGGTCATTATGAAGCCAGTAATTTTGCGGCGCAGACAAAACAAGGACGCATCCTGGTTTTAATACTCTATGGATTTCTTTCAGTACTTCCAGCGGTTGTTTTACATGCTCAAGTATTTCAAGGCAAAGAACCGTATCGAAGGTGTCTTTTTTGAATGGTAAATGGTGAGCATTAGCAAAGATATCAACGGCATCTTTTTTATGTAATGACTGAGGTATATCTATTCCTGTATAAGAAACAGTATGTGGAGAAAAAATGTCCAGATACGGTTTCTCACCACACCCTATGTCCAGCAACCGCCCTTTTACGTAAGGCACTGTTTTTAGTATTTCGCGCAGGAGCAACTCATTAGCCAGCACCGAATTGGTTGCCTTCCAGGAGATTTTGTACTTGTCATAAGTTTTGTTTACTAAGGCACAAAAATCATTCTTATCGTGGGGCATGTTAATTTTCAATTTCTTGCTTCAGGATCAGAGATTGAAGTATTTTGTAGTATCCTGACATCCGCGCTTTGATCAAGGGGATATTTCTCCAGGCCGTTAAACCGGTAAATGACTGTAATAAATCCTTAATCGAAGAGAAAGAAAAACATCTCAGGAAAAGCAACCCGAATTCAGCCCAGACAAATGCCATGCAGTTTTTACACGACTTACTCATGTTCTTCTTGAAAAAATAATAATGGTTGACAATCTTCATAGTTTCCACAGCATCGAGATTGCCCCTTGCGGCTGGCGACCTTTTATGGACCAATTCTGCAAATGGTGTATAAAGAAATTTATATTTCTTAGACACCCGATATGTAAAATCGTCATCTTCCTGGTAAGAATATCCGTAAAACCACTCATCAAAAGTAAATTCACGAAAAACTTCCTTTTTGACACTCATATTACACGTGGGCATAACTTCAACAGATACAATGCCAACTTTTGAATCTGGATAAGCAGGAAATCCGGACGATTGCATACATCCATTTCCTTCTTCGTGAGGCAATAAAAAAAGGTTACAGAACAACCTGTTTAAAAAACATAAAAAGGAAACTTCCTTTTGCGCGGTTTTCCCGTCATTTGGTTTTTTCATATAACCCGTGACACCGACAATGTTCTCAGGATTCTCGTAATAGGGTTCCAGGATATGATAAATGTAGTATTTATCCAACACTACGTCGTCATCTAAAAATATTATAACACCGCCCAGAGCAAGTCTTACAGCTTTATTCCACGCGGCTGTTTTTCTGATCTTACCAGATATAACCTCCTGTCTATGATACGTTAGTTTTATACCTGTAGTTGCAAGTGCTTTCTTAACCATTTCCATACTCTCACTGGTATCACTGGCATCTACCAATATGATTTCATCCGGTTTGACCGTTTGAATGAGTATTGAATCAATGCATTCTTTAAGGTCTTGAAAACGATTTTTGGTTGAAATAAGCACAGAAACACAGTATGCGTTTCTTTTATCCAGATTCATACCATGATGTTCCCAGGAATTTTAATTTACACCAGTATACCAGAGCATGTACATACACCTTTATTCTCAAATAATAGTAGAATCTTTTATCTTCTTTATGAAAGGTGTGTAGTAACATTTTGCTGTATTTTGATGCGTCGCGTATATAATTTAATAATTGTTGATACGTTATAGTATTATTGCACATAGAGTAATCGATAAGTACTTTTGTAATTCCTTCCCCTTTTACATGGTCAAAGAAATATTTTCTGGTAATCCTGTTTGGTGAGATAAGGTGACGTACTGCTGCATGGGGATTATAAAGTATCTTCCATCCCATTTGATATATTTTTTGACACATTTCAGTTTCTCCGCCGGCAACAAGGTTTTTACCGCACCGGTCGAGTTTCGGATTAAAGAAACCCGCCAAAGCAATAGCCTCTTTTTTAAACGATATATTGGCGCCATAAGGGAAACTATCTTTTCCTGTTAGTTCTCTTGTTTGATCACCTCCCGGATCAAATCCACTAAAATATCCGTTAAAAATAGGGCTGAGCCAGCGTGGCAATCTTATGTTTTCCGGAAAATAAGGAATAATTTTACCACCAACACATCCTATTGATGAATCTCCGTACGCGCTTAAGAGCGCTTGGAGCCAATCGGTTTCCGGAATGGCATCGTCGTCAAGGAATGCAACGATGTCTGAGTTCGCCTGTTGTACGCCGCAATTTCTTGCAAAGTTAAGACCTTGTTTTTTTTCAAAAAAATACTTTATCTCTAAAGGGGCGTATTTTTTGATACAGGATTCTATAACTTCCTTTGTATTATCCTGTGAATTATTATCTACGACGAGCACTTCATAGTCATCAAACGGAAGGCTTTGTTTGTTTAAAGCCTCCAACACAAGGGCTAATTTATCAGAACGATTAAACGTGGGGATAACAACGCTAATTAACCTAGGCATCATGAAAGTTGCACATCAGTATCCTGCATGTATTTTTGCATGCTTTAATATCCTTCCTTTGCTGCAAGGCATTTTTACTGTTCCACAGTTGTTTTGGGTTCTGCCGCAAGATATTTCCCAGAGAATCCATATTAAAGCACAATCTCGTTTCACCGTACGGGTCTATACTGAAATTATTAATCCCTACCATGCACTTTATTTTAAGCGTTTCCCCGGGATTTTGGAAATACCGTTTCATCCACAGGAGAGATTCAAAAGAGTTGCCAATGGCATATCCTTTTCTCTTGTACTCAATAATTTCGTCTATAACGGAAAGCATGGCACGGGTATCGTCTGGCCAAAGGGGATGGTTTGCATACCAGGTATTTTCGCTTTGGAAGCGATGGTTATAATCAAAAGGACGAAAAGATGAATTATCGTACAATGCCTGAAATGTTATACCATTTAAATGTTTCTCTTTAACAAATTTTATTAAGTCAATAATTTCATGCTGGTTTTGTCGCATAAGAATGGTTTCAATACACACAAACATATTTTTCTTATAGCCGTTGAGCAGGCCAATTGCTAATAACGCCTTTTCATAACTACCTTTTACCCCTCTGGTAAAATCATGAACTGCCGACGTAATGCCATTCAGGCTAACAGATATCCCTTGGAACCTGGATGCCTGTATTTTTTCCACCATCGCTCTGTCGATATGATACCCATTTGTTATCGCTGTTACATAGACACCCCGGTCACGAGCAAAGGAAATAATCTCAAAAATATCATCCCGTAAAAATAATTCGCCTCCGCTAATACAAACCCGATAATTTCCCAACCATTGTTTTAGTGAGCAAATAATTTCTTTCCATGCAGAGACGTCCAGTTCCTTTCTGACTGTTTGAGACGACCATTTGCTGCATGTCCTGCAGCGTAACGAGCATCTATCCGTTACATCAAAGGTAATCACAGAAGGTTTTACAAAGCTTGCCCTATTTATACGATAAGCTATGCGCGAGAGTGTTTTGTCAAACATTTCTTTTAAACCAATTACGGCTTTTCATAAGGAGAATCGAGACTGCATCCCTGAACGATATGTCCTTTTGTTCGCTCATACGGGTATACTTTTCAACCAGTTGTAAATACATTTTAGGATGCACGATTGAAATCTGAGAAGAATTCGTATTTTCAAACTCTCTTTTCAGCAAAGGGCGACATTCTAGGTAATCTTGTTTAACAAATAATAAAATGTTTTGAGCATACCACCATTCTATATCATTATCCTGCCAAATCTTTTTTCTAAAACAATCAATTGTTACATATTCTTTTTCCCTGAAGAATTTTGACCAATAATCCTGCCATTGTTCATTTGTGTGATTTGTTCCCCCTTGAAACGGTATCGCGGCGGAAAAAAGAACAATCGGTCCGAGTCTTACAAGGGAATCCACAAATGTATGCGCGCATTCGGCAGGCAAGTGCTCTGCAACTTCCAACGATACTACCAAATCAAATTGTCTTCCTATGGTAAAGGATTTTTTTAAATCAACCGGCAGAAATCGTTCAGCCGGAATAAGCAGCATTTCGTTATCTATATAATTACCATCTATTCCTAAAAAATCTTCAATCCCATATTCTCTAAAAACGGATAACCACACCCCAACACCACAACCAACGTCAATGACAGACCCGGGTTGAGTCAATTCCAGAACTAGCGGAATAATTTTTTTAGCCGAACAACGTGCGCCATCCTCCAATATTTTATAGAAATCTTTTGTGTAAAGTTCCATAAACCACTTCCTATCCGATTTAGTCTAGCTATTTCACTACCTTATTGGAATGATGCAGTATTTTTGCTGGACATTGGATTAAGCCACTATAGGCAGGCAGATAAGGCGCTCTATTGTTTGAAAAAGATGTTATCGCAAATTGAGCAGCATTCGGCCATGTCTCATAATCAATCTGACCATCCATACTCCCTACGTAGATGCTTACGATGTAAGCATTGTGAATAAGGGGGAGAGACTCAAAAAAACATTGAACCGTTCCGCTACCCTCAATAAAATCAATGTTATTTTCCGTATATCCGGAACTTGCACAAATGAGCCAAATACCATCTGTTGTCTGTATGATAAACCTGAAATCGGGATTGTCAATTCTTCTAGCAGCATAATAATTTACCGTAACAACCATACTGCCTCCAGTTTCAAAGGCATCTGTTCTTTTTCCTGCAGAATCAGAAAGATGTACATCAGTTATCCTGACCTCCCCTGTGCCCCATCGTTTCTCATGTATCTTTGGCTCATGAAGAATCGCAGCCTTATTCATTTCATTGTAATAATATGAGATAACATCCGATGTTTGCCCGATTTTTCGGATACAACCCTTATCCAAAAAAATAACCCTTTTACAGAGCGCTTGAACCCGGTAAATATCATGAGAAACAAAAACAATTGTAACGTGGCCTTTTGAAAGGATTTCCTGTAACCGCTCGTAACATTTTTTCCGAAAATTCATATCCCCTACAGCCAGCACCTCATCAATAAGCAGAACATCGGGGTCTACATGTATAGCCACCGCAAAACCAAGCCGCGCATACATCCCTGATGAATAATGCTTAATCGGGGTATCAATAAATTTTTCAAGTTCAGCAAAGGCAACTATGCCATCAAACTTCTCATGAATTTCTTTTCTTTTTAATCCCATGATAGAACCATAGAGGTATATATTTT
>MHYI01000144.1:5198-10114 GCA_001828295.1 Planctomycetes bacterium RBG_16_41_13
CAATTAAGGCCGAAATCTTTCCAACGGTAATTATTTTTCCTGAAGTAGGCTCGATGGTATGCGCCAGGAGCTTTAAGATGGTGCTTTTGCCTGCCCCATTTGGACCGACAACCCCCAGAGATTCTCCTTGCTTTAGTTCGAAGCTAACATCCTTTAATGCATAGAAATCGCCGTCGTTTTGGTTTTGGGAGGAATCGTTTTGAGTATTTATAACACGGTTTATTATTTTAGGCAAAAAGCCCCTAAATCCATTAAAATTCATATAACCCAGGGTATATTTTTTAGATACGTTTTCGAATTTGATTACAGTTTTAGACATGTTTATATTGCATCGGCGAATTTCATTTCTACCTTTTTAAAAAAACAGTACGCCAAACCAAAGCTAATTAGGGATATAATGACGGCCATACCCAGATATTTAATGTCGGGAGGATTTCTGTACAAAATAACCTGCCGATAAGAATCCATAATACCGGCCATAGGATTGAGCATATACATTGATAAATATTTTGCAGGAACTATATTTGTTGGATACACTACAGGCGTGACAAACATCCAGAGTTGCAAACCAAGAGGAACGATATAACGAACGTCTCTGAAAAACACAATAACGGCGGACCCAAAAAAGGCAATTCCAAGGGTAAATAGAATTTGGATACAAACAATAAACGGGACAAAAAGAACGTACCAGCTTAATTGAATATGGTAGTAAAACATCATGAAAACAAAAAGAATGCCCGCAACCAGAAAATCAAGAAGGCACGCCGATATGGACGCTATAGGGAAGATTTCTCTGGGAAAGTATATCTTGGTAATGAGATTGCTGTTGTTGATAAGACTGGGAATTGCAAAGGTCAGCGATGACGCAAAAAATGACCATGGTAATAATGAACAATATGAAAAAATTGGATACGGAGTATCGCCAGTCTGTACGTGTAAAAACTTCGAGAAAACCGCTGTGAATATCAACATTAATGATAACGGTTGGATAATTGCCCAGGCCGCACCTAAAAGCGATTGCTTATATCGTGATTTGATGTCACGAAGGGCAATATTTATGAGGAGTTCGTGGTAGGAGAATAAGGTTTTGAGATATGTTACCATTTGTTTGAACTTCTTAACTCAGAAATTTTGTGTTGGAGTTCTACCGAGGTATATGGGTTTCGCAAATCTTTAAGTGTTCCCGCCCACACAAAAGTGGGTTTGCCTTTCCGTTTGATTTCTTGTCTCTTCCGCAAAGATTCAATAAAATCCATCACCTCTTCTTGCATTTGATTAGGCAATGTTTGTATCTCCTTTAATATTTTTTCATCCGTTTTCATTTGATTATTACCTCCAGCGATACTTATCTTAACCTTCTGATAAAGACATGAATCTCCCCTTCTGCCTCTTCAATACCGAGGAGTTTATTTCCCGTGGTGTTGCACCAGGAAACAATATCCTTTTTAATACCTTCGTCTGTGGCAACAACCTCAAGCACTTTGCCTATTTCAATATCTTTAATTTTACTTGCCGTTTTAAAAATAGGCATGGGACACATGAGTCCGTAACAATCCAAGGTTTCGTCTGCTTTCATATGGTTTTTTACAACCCCCTAGCCCCCTTTTCTAAGGGGGAATTTTAATGCCCGTGATGTTCATCGTGCGCATGCGGTTTCTTTTTCTCGAGACCCTTGCCGGTTGTCTTCTTGAGATAATCATCAATGGCTGCCTCGATGGCCTCTTCAGCAAGCACAGAGCAATGCATCTTGGCCGGGGGTAGTCCACCTAATGCCTCTGCCACCGCTTTGTTGGTGAGCTTTAATGCCTCATCAACGGTTTTCCCTTTGATCATTTCAGTAGAAATACTGCTGGTAGCTATCGCAGCGCCACAACCGAAGGTCTTGAATTTCACATCTACAATGACATTATTCTCAACCTTAATGGACATCTTCATAATATCGCCACACGCAGGGTTTCCAACCTCTCCCACACCACTAGCATCAGGAAATTCTCCTACATTACGAGGGTTCGCAAAATGATCCATGACTTTAGGACTGTACTGCATATAAAACTCCTTATCTTAAAATATCTCTTTTAATCTTATTTTCAGGCCTTTCAGAGAAGACGATTCAAGTGTATCGCCTTTCCTGTATGTACGATAAAGTAGGTATGTATTATCTTTCAGAATATAAACTTCTATCTCCTCCTCTTCTGGAATTACTATCCAATACTCTCTTACACTAAATCTCGCATAAAGCCTTTTCTTCTGCACCATGTCCCTGTATACACTATGCTCCGAGATTATTTCTATTACAAGGTTAGGCGAACCTTGTATATTTTTTTCTCCTATAATACCCAATCTATCCTTCGATATGAATAATATGTCCGGCTGAACTACATTTTCGTTGTCAAGACAAACGTCGCACGGAGCATAAAACACCTCACCGAGGTTATTTTCTGTAATAAACTTTCTCAATATAAATTCAAGTTTTCCCGAAACTCTTTGATGATTAGGAACTGGTGATGGTGTCATGAGTAATTCTCCATTGATAAGTTCATACCTCTTATCTTCTGGGGTCTTAAGATAATCCTCGTATGTACATCTTTTCTTTTCAACCGCAATAGGCGCCATAACACACCTCCTATCCTATCAATTATCCGAATTTCATTTCTTTTGGCTATACAAGGGCGACATTTGCCTTAAACGTTCCACAATGGGTGGTAATTTTTCTAAAACGTATTTAACATCCGACTCAGAATTGTCAATCCCTAAGCTGAAAAGGACTGTCCCCTGAGCGAGCGCAGCATCGACACCCGCAGCCATGATGACATGAGACGCCTTGAGCGACCGCGAAGTACACGCAGAGCCACTTGAAATGGCAATCCCCTGCATATCCAGAAATAGCAAAACCGATTCGCCCTCAATATACTCGATGCACAAACTGAGATTGCCCGGAAGACGATTCGTTGGATGTCCATTGAGATACACATGATTTATACTTTTCATAATACCGTCTCGTAGCTGATTTCTCAAGTTCTGTATTTTGTCTGTGCGCTGAGCCATTTCTAATTTTGCCAGTTCAGCCGCCTTGCCCATGCCAACAATTCCAACAATATTTTCAGTGCCTGCCCTGCGGCCGCCCTCCTGTATGCCGCCTTCCATAAAAGGAAGTATTCTTACCCCTTCTCTTAAATACAATGCACCAATCCCTGACGGACCGTTAAATTGATTAGCCGACATACTTAGGACATCAATATGGGAATCCAAAACATCAATAGGTATATTCCCCGCTGCCGCAATGGCATCTGTATGGAAAATAATACCTTTCTCCTTCGTAATAGTCCCGATTTCTTTTATTGGTTCAATCGTCCCAATCTCCCCATTGGCATACATAACAGAAACCATCGTTGTCGTTGGTTTAATAGCCTTTTTGACGTCATCAGGATTCACCATTCCATACTTATCAACTGGTAAGCAAGTAACTTCATATCCGGATTTTTCTAATGATTTCAAAGGGTTGAGTACAGAAAAATGTTCGATCTGGGTAGTGATAATGTGGTTTCCCTTCTTCTTGTGGGAAGCCAGTATCCCCTTTATGGCAAAATTGTTGGCCTCGGTACCGCTTGAGGTAAATGTGATTTCATTGGGTTTGGCATGAATCAGATTAGCTACTTGTGTCCGCGCCGTTTGTATGGCATCGCTGGTAATCCTTCCAAATTGATGCAGGTTAGAGGGATTGCCAAATCCCTCCTTTAAAAACGGCATCATAGCCTCCACCACATTAGGGTGTACAGGCGTGCCCGAGGCGTTGTCCATATATACTTTTTCCATAGGAAATTTCCCCTTCAAATTATTCCTTTTAAGTCCCCCTTAACAAAGGGGGATTGAGGGGGTTGTTTTTTCCCCAAGATTATTTTACAACCCCCATTATCCCCCTTTTCTAAGGGGGATTTTTGCACCGCATATGTAACGTAACCAGCATAAATAAAATGAATATTCCTATACGATTACAAATCATTTTACCTTTTCCAGTTTTGCGTATGCTAACATGAGATGTTTTGTTCCACTGATATTAAAACTGACCCTGACGCTTGTCTTTTCTTTGCTGCCGCAAACCTCCAATACCCTTCCAATACCAAAAACGGGATGTCTGACTACCTCCCCACTCGAAAAGGACACGGAATCATCTTCTGACGAGGGACTTATCAAATCATGGGTATCTATATTATTGAAATCAAAGTTGAGCATTGTGTCATGAACTGTCTTGTTATCTGCGTTAAAAGTATTAAAAGCATAATTACGATTTGTCTTATCGATCTTATCAATAATTTCTTCCGGAATCTCATCTAAAAACCTGGATGCAATACATGGGTTCGTCTGCCCGTAACGTGTCCGCCGCCTGGCATGTGAGAGGAAAAGTTCTTTCATTGCCCGTGTAATACCCACATAACAGAGCCTCCGCTCCTCTTCGAGTTCCTCATCCAAGTCTTTGGATTCTGAATGAGGCAATAGTCCCTCCTCCATACCCGTAATAAAAACAACGGGAAACTCCAATCCCTTGGCAGTATGCAGGGTCATGAGGGTCACAGCATCAACATTGTCTTCCAATTCATCCGCATCAGAAACCAATGCCACCTCCTCCAGAAATCCTTGTAAAGTACCTTCAGAATAATTTAGGTCATATTCGTGTGCGGCATTAACCAGTTCTTCAACGTTGGCAATGCGGTCTTTTGATTCCTTTTCATCGGATTCGCGGAGAAATTCTATATATTTCGTTTCTTCAATCACCTGCCTGACAATATCTTCAACGGGTGATTTTGGCAATTTTTGTAAACTTGCAATGAGTTCGGAAAATCCTTTTATTAACAGAACGGTCTTACCTTTAATATCGGGTATTATATCCACATTCCGTATGGCATTAAACAGGCTTGTAC
>MHYI01000145.1:0-11637 GCA_001828295.1 Planctomycetes bacterium RBG_16_41_13
GCAAGAGATCATAAAGCAATTTACGAGGGAAATAAAGGCCCAAACACAGGGGGTATGGGCGCCTATTCCCCCTCGCATCTCATTACAAATGAGATGCAGCATTATATCGAGGAAAACATATTAGTGCCAATAATCCATGCCATGAAGAGAGAAAACCGCCCTTACAGTGGCATCATTTATGCCGGACTAATGCTCACCAATGCGGGGCCAAAAGTACTTGAGTTTAACGCAAGGTTTGGCGACCCGGAAACACAGGCGCTTCTGGTACGAATGAAGAGCGATCTGGCATCACTTCTCCTGGCCGCAAGCAACAACACATTGGACAAAGCGGAACCGGAATGGTATGACAGCCATTCCGTCTGCGTGGTATTGGCGTCAAAAGGATATCCTGACAGATACAGGAAAGGGCTGCCTATTTCAGGCTTACAAGCGGTGAAAGCATTAAAAAACGTACAGGTATTTCACGCCGGCACCGCTAACGTTCACGGCAATATTGTAACGAACGGGGGGCGTGTATTGGGGGTAACCGCCATGGGAAAGGATTTGAAAGAGGCAAGGACGGCTGTTTACGACGCAATTGACCGTTTGTCTTTTGAGGGGGTTTATTACAGAAAAGATATTGGTCTCGACGCTATTTAACCATAACAGAATACCACCACTCACTGCAGGGAGATTTTTAACGAAATATCCAACGCCTTTGCCGAGTGGGTAAGCGCCCCGATAGAAATCCGGTCAACGCCTGTCTGTGCTATTGATTTCACATTGTCTAATGTAATATTCCCGGAGGCCTCCATAAGGGGACGATGCGCTCCCTTACCATACTTCCCGTTTTTGACCAGCGAAACAGCCGACCTTATCTTTTCGGCATCCATGTTGTCAAGCAATATGACGTCAACATTCGCTTTGATCGCATCTTCCACCTCGGATAACGTTCGCGTCTCCACTTCAATTAAAACGCGATTCCCTATTTTCTTCCTTAGCATTGAGACCGTTTTTTCGATGACACTGATACTGGCAATTTCCTCCGCCGACAACTCTTTTTTCATAAAATCAAGGTGGTTATCTTTTACCAGCACCTGATCATAAAGACCCATTCTGTGATTCACTCCCCCTCCTATAGCAACGGCATATTTTTCCAAATAACGCCAGCCGGGAGCTGTTTTTCTTGTATCCATAACCGCCACTTTCAGGGGTTTCACCTCTTCAACAAATTGCGCAGTAAGGGTCGCAATACCGGAAAGCCGCTGAAGGAAGTTTAAAGCAATCCTTTCTCCGGAAAGTATCGGACGAACATTGCCATTGACGGAAGCTATAACATCGCCTTTTTTAACAAACATCCCCTCCGAAATACCCTTCTTTAAAAGAATATTTTTGTCAATTTTTGAAAACAAGCGTTCAACGACAGGCAACCCTGCGATGACCCCATCTTCCTTTGCGAGGAATTCCCCTTCACCCATTAAATCCGGGGGGAAAATACTTTCCGTTGTGATATCACCTGATCCAATATCTTCCTGAATCGCAAGTTGAATAAGTATATCTATCTTTTCCGGTACAAAATTCATTCGTATGATTTATCCTGAATTACGATAAAAGTATCCTTTTAGTTTTCGAAAAAATAAAAATGCTCGTTCCGGAGTTCCGGCCTGGAAACGAGATTGGAAATCCCTTTCCGCTCATTTCTGCATTGATTTTTGGCTGTTTTTGACCGTATTTTTGTGTTATATTCAACAACGAAAATGTTTATATTCTTTTAAAATGTTTTTTCTTCTCTAATGCCATGGGAATTCTACCTTTTCTGACCTGATTCTGCAACAGGGTTTGCAGAATGCAGGTTGCATTTAACAACCCACTTAACCCTCTAAGGGCAACCCTTCAGGTTTGCCTTCCCGCGATAAACATAAAATTGCACAGGGGACACGTTGCAACGTGTCCCTACGATAGCGCTCCGGGCAGGTTCAGGTTACAAACCTGCGCAGTATTGGCTATAGAGGTCCATTTTTATAACTTAAATAAAATAAAGGCTGGCATAAACGTTTTATGGGAAAAACGACTTTTACTTTACACAAGAATGGCGATAGCATCCCTTTGCCCGAAATAATTCGCATTATACCGGTAAAAGAGGACATAGTATTTCCCCGGCTTGTCCGTGTAATAGAATTATATGGAAAAGGACTTGTAACGGCAATAAATGAAGCCCATGCAAAAAAAGAATGTATCGGTATCGTCGTATTAAAATACCATGTCGCCTCTCCAGGACCTGAAGACTTTTATGATATTGGCACGGCGTCAAAGGTTATCAGGATATTCGAATCCACTTCCGATACTATAAAATGCCTTGTTGAAGGCCTTATGAGAATAAAAGTAACGGAATATACGCAAACTGACCCGTATTGCACGGCAAAAATCGAAGAACTCCGGGAATTCTCGGAAAAGTCTGAAACTATCGAGGTATTAATACAAAGCGTCAAGACGCTTTTCAAATTAAGCGCAATGCTGGGAAAAGCGCTTCCAAAGGACATTATCCCGATGATTGATACCATAAACAATCCATCCATCATGGCCGACCTTGTCACCGTTTATCTGGACTTGCCTATTGACGAAAAACAAAAACTTCTGGAAATGGTTGACCCTCAGAAGAGGTTGCGGATAGTATTTCATTATCTCAACAAAGACATTCAGGTACGGGAAGTAAAAGGGAAAATAAACGATGAAGTCGCCAAAGAAATGTCAAAGGCGCAGCGTGAATTTTTCTTAAAGGAGCAGATGAAGGCAATTCAAAAAGAGCTGGGTAAAGACGACCCCCATATGGAGGAATTCGTCAAACTGGAAGAAAATATCAAAAAGGCGGAAATGCCAAAGGAGGTAGAACTGGTTGCCATCAAAGAATTGGAGCGGTTAAGGGATATAAATCCCGCATCACCGGAGTATACCGTCTCACGTACATACCTCGACTACCTTATCAATATTCCCTGGAATAAGAAAACGGTAGATAATCTCGATATTAACCAGGCGTCAAAAATTCTCGATGAAGACCACTATGACCTGAAAAAGGTGAAAGAACGCATACTCGAATTTCTCGCTGTACACAAACTTAAAGAAAAATTAAAGGGACCGATCCTTTGCTTTTGCGGCCCTCCGGGAACAGGCAAAACTTCGCTGGGCAAATCCATCGCACGTGCGCTTGGCAGAAAATTCATCCGCATTTCTCTGGGAGGGATAAGAGATGAAGCAGAAATCAGGGGACACAGGCGCACCTATGTCGGCGCCCTTCCCGGCCGTATCATGCAGGAAATCTGCCGTGCGGGAGCATGCAATCCAATATTCATGCTCGATGAAGTGGATAAAATCGGCGAAGATTTCAGAGGAGACCCGGCGTCCGCTTTGCTGGAAGTGTTGGACCCGGAACAAAATTTCAGCTTCGTTGATCATTATCTTGATGTGTCTTTTGACCTTTCCGATGTATTATTTATTACTACGGCAAACATCCTTGATACCGTCCATGTCGCATTAAGAGACCGTATGGAGGTGATATATCTTTCAGGATACAGCGAGGATGAAAAACTGAAAATCGCACACCAGTTTCTCATTCCGAAGCAAATAAAAGAAAACGGCCTTGAAAACCATCCTATAGACTTTCAGGATGCTGCGATAACCAAAATTATTCTGGAATATACCCGGGAAGCAGGTTTAAGAAATTTAGAAAGGGAAATTGCTTCGATCTGCAGAAAAATCGCAAAAGAAATCGTGGGAGAAGTACAGGTCACAAAAATGATAACCCCGGAAACGGTTGGAAAATTTCTTGGCCCACGAAAGTTCTTTTACCAGGTAACCGAGGAAGAAGATAAAATTGGCGTGGTCACAGGCCTTGCGTGGACAGAAACAGGGGGCGACATTATTTTCATAGAGGCGTCCAGGATGCGGGGCGAAAAAGAACTTACCCTCACCGGTTTGCTGGGAGATATCATGCAGGAATCCGCCATAGCCTCGCTCAGCTATATTCGTAGCAATGCGAAACGGCTGGGCATCGACGAAACCTTCTATGACACATCGGAAATACATATCCATGTGCCTTCCGGGGCAATACCAAAGGACGGCCCGTCAGCAGGCATTACCATGTGCATCGCGCTCCTCTCACTGCTTACCGGCAGGCCTGCAAAAAGGGAGGTTGCGCTCACCGGTGAGATTACTTTAACGGGCAACGTGCTGCCGATAGGAGGATTAAAGGAAAAAATCCTCGCCGCTATAAGGGCGGGAGTAAAAACAATTGTATTGCCATTGAAAAACAAAGACGATTTCGAAGAGATCGACAAAGAAATCCGGGATAAGATTCAATGCGTCTATATTGAAAAAATAGACGAGGCAATAGACGTAGTCCTTTCACCAAAACCGTAACGAGGTGGAGTCTCAGATCAATCAAAAACATTCGAAACCACAGATTTCACAGACTTCGTCGTGAGCTCAGTCGAACGATTACACCGATTAAAATTTCAATAATCCTGAATCTAAGGGGGGAAAATCATGATTACGATAAACAACATCCTTTGCCCGGTGGATTATTCCATCTATTCGGAAAAAGCGCTAGCCTATGCAATAGAACTTGCAACGAGATTTCAGGCAAAACTTCACCTGCTGCATGTATTGGATATACGATTTCTTGACGTGAATAACCCAGAATTGCCCTACATCCCCGTCACCGCAAATATTATAAGTGAAGAAACTATTGCTATGCTGAAATCAAGACTGCTCAAATCGGTGAGTGACGAAACGCAGGGCAAAATATCCGTAGAAGCAATCGTTATTCAAGGGGTTCCGTTTACCGAAATTATCAGAACCGCGAGAGAAAGCAATATCGATCTTATCGTCATTGGCACTCATGGCAGAACCGGTTTGGCACATGCCGTTATGGGCAGTGTTGCCGAAAAAGTGGTGCGAAAAGCACCCTGCCCGGTGCTTACCATACGACATCCGGAACATGATTTTGTTACGCCGTAAAAACTCTTTTTATCCGGCACAACACGGCTGCGCTGTTACCAAAAATTTTTATACACTACTGCCTTAAAAACAACCTTACTATCATGCTCAAATACAAATTAATAGATCATACCGCAGACATCGGTATTGATATCTTCGGAAATACGATGCAGCAATTATTCTCAAATGCCGCATTCGCCATGTTTGATATAATCACAGATCTCTCCACTGTCGAAAAAAAAGACACACGTATCATCGTGGTAGAAGGAATTGACAAAGAACAATTACTCGTAAACTGGCTGAGTGAATTATTATATTTGCATGAAATAAAAAATATGCTGTTTAAAGAATTTTACATTAACGATATGGATGATATTCAGCTAAGGGCAACAATACATGGCGAACTATTGGATGAAAAGAGGCACGTTATTAAAACAGCGATAAAGGCGGTAACCTATCATAATCTGACAATAAAACAGGAAAATGACCACTGGAGAGTACGTGTTATTTTTGATTTATAGTCAGACAAATCTTACCCTTAAAAGAGAAACAGGAGATGTTTTATGAATGAAAGCAACTACAACATACAAAAAATAGATGATTACCGTTGGCGTATTCCAAGAGAAGGAAAGATGCGCGTGGATGGCATCGTATATGCCGACGAACCGATGATGAGGGAAATACAAAAAGACGAAAGTCTGCAACAGGTGATAAATGTCGCATATCTCCCTGGAATCGTAGGACATTCACTTGGAATGCCCGATATTCATTGGGGATACGGCTTCCCCATCGGAGGTGTGGCCGCATTTGATATGGAGGAGGGAGTGGTATCCCCTGGCGGAGTGGGCTACGACATTAACTGCGGGGTGAGATTGCTCAGCACGGGACTGTGTCGCGTGGAGATTTCCGGCAAACTGGAGTCCATTGTTGATAACCTGTTTGTCAACATTCCCTCCGGCGTGGGGTCGCATCGCAAGGATTTGAAACTATCGCAACACGAAGTGAAAAATGTGCTCAAAAACGGCGCACAATGGGCGGTTTCTCATGGCTATGGATCAAAAGAAGATTTAGAACATATCGAAGAAAAGGGATGCATCTTTGGAGCAGATCCGGAACTGGTTTCCAACAGGGCAATCGAACGGGGTCTGGCACAGTTAGGCACCCTCGGTTCCGGCAACCACTTTGTCGAGGTTGGCTATGTATCAGAGATTTTCGACGAGGAGATTGCCCGCACGCTAGGACTCGAAAAGGACGGTATTACTATCATAGTGCACACGGGATCCAGGGGATTAGGTTATCAGGTATGTGATGACTTTATAAAGGTAATGATTGGAGCCTCCAGAAAATATGATATTGAACTGCCTGACCGGCAGCTATGCTGTGCCCCGCTAAATTCTCCTGAAGGGCGGGATTACCTTGCAGCGATGGCCTGTGCCGCCAATTATGCCTTTGCCAACCGGCAAATGATTACCCACTGGGTTCGGGAATCCTTTGAGAGGGCATTACACGTAGGCCCTAAGGAATCCAGGATATCGCCGGTGTATGATGTCTGTCACAATATCGCCAAATTTGAAGACCATCTCGTCAATGGACAGAAAAAGCGGCTGTGTGTTCACCGGAAAGGCGCTACCCGCGCATTTCCGCCAAATCACCCCGATACCCCGGACGCATACAAATCAGTAGGCCAGCCGGTATTAATACCCGGCGACATGGGGCGTTGTTCCTATGTGCTTGTCGGCACGGAAAAGGCATATTCCGATACCTTCGGCAGCACGTGCCACGGGGCAGGGCGGGTCATGAGCAGAAATCAGGCGATGAAGATGGCCAAGGGCAGGAGCATCGCCCAGGAACTGAAAGAAAAAGGGATACTCGTCCGCGCCGACAGCCGCGCCACACTGGACGAGGAACTCCCTGAAGCATACAAGGACGTGACGGAGGTAGTGGATATCGTGCAACACGCCGGCATCAGCAAAAAAGTTGCGCAGTTGAAACCGTTGTGTGTTATCAAAGGATGAGTAACACTTTAGTTTTTTGAAAAACTCCAGGCGGGTTCAGGTTTGCAACCTGAACCCCCACGTTTTATATTGTTCCTGACTGCAAGTAGGGGAGGGGATTTATCCATTTTAGATACATAGAGCGCTATTCGCCAAATAAACTATGGGTTCAGGCTTCGTCGTGAGCTCAGCCGAACGGTTACAAACCTGAACCCGCCGAGGTCTTTTGAAACGGGAAATTGTCATATGTAGTGCGACGAGGTTCGTCGCACTACATGAGTTTTCAAAAAGCTAAAGTGTTACAAGGATGATTATTCCGGAGGAGCAAAATATTTTCTACAAAATGATGGAAGACTGTTATGAAAATGGCACAATCATGGCTTGCATATAAACAACCTACTTAAAATTGGCGGAGAATGTATCATGCAGGGAAAACTTATCGTTATTACCGGTATTGACGGGAGCGGTAAAACGGTTCAAACAAAACTTCTTTATGAAAGATTGCTGAAAGAGGGATATCCCGTGGCGACTATCGATTTTCCCCAATACGGTAAGACCTTCTTTGCCGAAATGGTTACAAAATATTTAAGGGGCGGCTTTGGCGCAGCGGATGCTGTAAGCCCGTACTTTGCCTCTATCCTTTACGCCGGGGATCGCTTTGAAAGAAAAAATCAGATACAGACATGGATTAATGAGGGGAAAATAATTATATCAAACCGGTATGTGTGTGATAATATGGCTCATCAGGGAGGAAAGATACAGAGTCCTGGAGAAAGGGAACAATTCTTCCAATGGCTGGATCAACTGGAACATACAGTTTTTGGAATCCCACGGCCGCATCTCAGTATACTGCTCTATGTCCCCGCAGAAATTGCCTATCTCCTTGTAGAAAAGAAAGGGCAACGCGAATATCTTGCCGGCGCAAAAAAAGACATCCACGAAGAAGACATTCATCATATGAAATCCGCTCAGGAAACTTTTATAGAAATTGCAAAGGGGAAACCCGACTGGAAAACCATTGATTGCACAAAAAACAACACCTTATTGCCGGAGCATGTCATTGCAGATAAGATTTGGCAGGCAGTGGCGAGGATTCTTCCTTAAATGACGGAAAGAGAGAAATCATCGCATTTCACCGCATGGGTAATAGTTGATAACACTTTAGTTTTTTGAAAAATCCTTATAATTTCAAAATGTGCGATAAACAAACAGTATCATTTCGGAAAGAAAAAGATTATCTGGGCGAGATGAAAATACCTGCGAACGCCTATTATGGCGTGCAAACCGCAAGGGCGATCGAAAACTTTCCCATTAGTGGCGGTTCATCACAGCCAATTTTTACCACGGCAATCGTTTCAATCAAAAAGGCTGCCGCCATGGTAAATTGTGAATCAGGGCACCTTGATAGAAAAATTGGTGGGGCGGTCATTCAAGCATGCGACCGCATATTGAAAGGCGAGTTTCAGGAACAGTTTTGTGTTGATGTTTATCAGGCAGGGGCAGGGACATCACACCATATGAATGTGAATGAAGTAATTGCCAATATTGCGATTGAAATGCTGGGCGGGGAAAAAGGAGACTACGCTGTTGTCCATCCAAATGACCACGTAAACTACGGACAATCCACAAATGATGTATATCCCACCGCCATGCGCATAGCTGCGTTGCTTTCATCAAAAAAACTGATTGCAAATGTATCTGATTTAACAGATGCATTTGACCTGAAAGCAAAGGCATTTGATACTATTGTGAAATCAGGACGCACACACCTGCAGGACGCTGTTCCCATTCGGGTGGGGCAGGAATTTTCAGGGTATAAAGAATCTTTGCTGAACGCAACCTCGAGTATTGAAAAGGCAGGGGATTCGTTGAAGGAATCAGGCATAGGGGGAAGCGCTGCGGGTACCGGCATCAATACATATCCCGGGTATATACCGAAGATGATTGAATATCTGAGAGGGATTACCGGCCTGGATATTGTCGCGTCAAAAAACCGTTTTGAAGCCATGCAAAGCAACAGGCCATTTGTGGAATTTTCCGGGGCGCTTCGCGCTTTGTCCGTGGAGCTGATACGCATTGCTAATGATTTGCGGCTAATGAATTCCGGACCAAATACAGGACTGGCGGAAATTAACCTGCCGGCGGTACAGCCCGGGTCTTCTATTATGCCAGGCAAGGTCAATCCCGTTATTCCGGAAATGTTAACGATGGTGTGTTTTTCCGTTATTGGCAACGACACATCAATCATGCTCGCAGCCCAGGCGGGTCATGATGCCGTTGATTCAGCATAAAATACTGGATTCTCTTTTAATCCTTACAAACGCAGTGAAAGTGTTTGATGAAAAATGCGTGCGGGGGATTACCGTAAATAAGGAAAAGTGTGAGGATTATGCAGTGAAAAGTTTGGGGATTGTTACGGTATTAAATCCAATTATTGGTTATGCAAATGCTGCGGAAGTAGTGAAGGAGTCTATGAAAACGGGCCGGTCTGCAAAGGAAATTATCATGGAGAAAAAGATACTTACGAAAGAGCAGGTGGATACATTGTTGTCTCCCATGTCGATGACCGAACCTTGCGGCGGAAGTATTGAAAAATGGTAATACTTTAGTCTTTTGAAAACTCATGTAGTGCGACGAGGTTCGTCGCACCAAAAAACGTTGTGCGATAAGGAATAGGGTCTGCTCAAATAGTGCGACGAACCTCGTCGCACTACAAATGACAATTTTCAGTTTCAAAAGACTAAAGTGTTACGAAAAATGAGGAGTAATGTTATGCCTAAAAAAACACCCATTGATATCCGGTTACTATTGTTTTTTACTACAGACGAAACGGATACATGATTATTATTTTAATGGGGGTGTCGGGTTCTGGCAAGACAACAATCGGGCGCCTCCTTGCCGATGATCTTGGATGGACATTTTACGACGGCGATGATTATCATCCTCCTTCAAATATTGAGAATCTTAAAAAGGGAATTGCCTTAACAGATGCAGAAAGAATACCATGGTTAGATGTCTTGCAAAAAATCATTGAAAAAACAATAGCAAAGAAAGAGCATGCCGTTATTGCCTGTTCTGCCCTCAAGCAATCATATCGCAGGTTTTTGGCAGATAAGCATGAACCTGTCCGGTTTGTATATTTAAAAGGGGAACGGGAACTCATATGTCAAAGGTTAAATAGGCGGAAGGTGCATTTTATGAACGAAAACCTTCTTTTAAGCCAGTTTGAAACATTGGAAGAACCGGAAGACGCCTTAGTTGTCGACATTACGCAATCCCCGGAAGCAATTGTTACCAGCATAAAAAAGGGGTTTTTGTAATTCTTTTAGTGTTTTTTGATCTCATCTATACTCTTATGCTCCTTTTGGATTTTTTTGCAGATTTCTTCAAATTTTTCTTTATCTTCATCAGATATTTTTATTATCTGCCAAACAACCCTCATATGCTCCGGAGTACACTTCGGAAAGTATACTTCATTCCAGCGAAAGACATTTACCCGGAGTAGTTTACACCATAAGATTTTTATTTGCATGTTATCAAATTGGGAAGGGAATATAACAGTGATGTGGGTGCTGTTCAGCAAGTCGTTGTAAGATTTTGTGCAGGTGATATCGCAGAGTATCCCTTCGAGGCTCATATTGATTACGTCTGCATCAACAGAGTCATTATTAATATGGATTACGGCCTTGGCGTCCGGCATGCTTATTCTGTCGTGCGTACGCCATTGACGTGGGTCGCAAACCGTATTAATTTTTTCCCTTAATTCTATTGGTGTAAAGGGAGATATGAGATAATGCTGAATGTCATTTTCTTTTAAATGCCTGATATTTTCTTTCGAACCTGTGGAAGTCACAATAATAAAGGGCGTCTCTTTGTTCATTTCCTCCTTTTTTAGCTCTTTGAAAAGAGCAATGCCATCTGCTTGTTTAAATTGCATCCCGCAAATAATTACCTCGAATTTTTGTTCTTTGAATTTTTCCAAAGCTTCCGATGCGGAAGGCGCCTCAATGATAACAACATCATTAAGCTCGGAGATAAGGTATGTTTTGAGTAATGTTCGCAATATCCTGGTTTCGTGAACAATGAGTATTTTACGCATTCGCATGGTAGGTTTCCTTTCGTTTAAATTCGGGTAAACAATAAACAGTACAAAAAAAATATACCGTGATCCAATTTTTGGGAGGGATAGTCGGTCATATGACTGTGTCTCCGCTCAATTGCCGGATTTGTTTTTCAAGGGCTTTACGGTCATGGTTGGCGCGTTTCCGGCAGTTCGTGCTTAAAAGATCTTGCCACGCGTCATATAATAATATCCTCTGTGGCAGTTGTCGACATTTTTTTCCTGTTCCAATGCTCTGCGTTGGAACGTATTTTAAAAATAATGCATACTTGCCACAGGCGGGAAAATAGCTTAGTATGGATCTAGTTCGCCTGATTTATGCTGAACCAACACAAATTTCCTTATGTAACGTATGTGTATCCCTTCATTGAATATATTTTTTAGGAGAGAGTATCATGTCCCCGGATTTCCTCTGTATTGGCGCTCAAAAATCAGGAACCACCTGGCTCTATAGAAATTTAAAGAAACATCCGGATATTTGGCTGCCCCCGATAAAAGAGATTCATTACTTTGACAAGTATCGGGATAAAGCGAATATATTCAGCGCTATTT
>MHYI01000145.1:11717-15619 GCA_001828295.1 Planctomycetes bacterium RBG_16_41_13
TGGGATTTTACTTTTTTTTTTCGCAACCATACCCCGGAATGGTATTTATCATTATTTGAACCGGGCGGCAGTAAAAAAACGGGCGATTTCACCCCTGGATACGCTCTGTTACCTTCCCATCAGGTAGCATTTATTGAAAAACTCCTCCCCAACGTAAAAATCATCTTCCTCTTGCGCAATCCCATATACAGGGCATGGTCTCAGATACGCATGGAGATGAGAACGCGATCCCTGAACATCAATGACCACGACGCAGTACTCAGTAAAATTGATTCGAACAGGGTACGATTGAGAGGAAATTATTTACGTACCCTTCATAACTGGCGCAGTTATTATCAAAAAGAACAGGTGTTTGTCGGATTCTTTGAACAAGTTATATCATGCCAGGAAGAACTGCTCCTGCAAATATACCAATTCCTGGGAATAAATGATTCTCCGGAAATGATTCCCGGCACAATACATCATAACTACAATCCTGGAATCAAAGTGTACATACCACCAAAGATTGCCGGACATTTGGCGAAAATGTACTACGAAGATATTAAAAAGCTGAATAGCATGTTTGGGGGATATACAGATAAATGGCTTGCACACACAGAGGAGATTTTACAGAAAACCCCTTAATAAAAACAATATGAAGTGAAGCCCTGCGTCATTGATAAATCATCTTAAAAAGCTTTGATGCCAGATGCTTGTTCATATTTTTGAGTACTTTATATTCCTCATATGCCATTAGCCTATTTTCCGTTTGCAAATATGCCATGCCCAGATGAAAATGCACTTCCGGGACGTCCTTGTTAATGCGAATGGCCTGCCAGTATGCCTCTATGGCGTCACGATGCCGCTCAAGAGCCGTGTGGGCTAAACCCAGCATGAAATATGCCTCAAATAATTGCGCATTGCTGCGCACCGCATCAAGGAGAGATTCCACCGCCCCCTGATATTGTTTTTGCATAAAATATGCAATACCAAGCTGGAAGTGCCCTTCCGGAAACTCAGGTTTCAAACGAATCGCCTGTTTCAGGTTTTTTATTGCATCCGGATAATTGCCGAGCTTATTTTTACAGTAACCAATCTGAAAGTACGCATGGGCATAGTTCCGGTCTTTAGTTATTGCCTTTTCCAATAAGGAAATTGCCTTTTCATATTCCTCATTTCCGATAAGGAAAATCCCTTCTCCGTAAAGCGTCTCTCGGGGAATCCCACCCAAACCTCTCCTTTCCGAAAATGATTGCTCCTTTACCGGAACAAGGTTTTTAAGCCTTTCGCAGGAAAGAGCGTAGCCTTCCCCACCGGAAGAAATGAAGGCCATAATACCCACTGCTTCACCATTCATATTTATCACGGGACTTCCAATGCAACTAAGCGGAAACGACGCCTTTATCCTTATCATAGTTCCGAACAATGGTATTTCAGAAACACCAGAGACAACTCCGGTCACCGCAAAATGCCCGGAATCGAATGAACTATTTATCACCATGATTTGTTCACTTACTTTAGGCGGAGCCATGGCCAGTGGTAAAGGAGATGCCCTGCTTTCAAAATTGTCTATTGCCAATTGTGCAAGGCCGCCTTCTTTATCCTCCGCAAGAATTTTTGTTACGGAATAGCTATTGCCCTGAAAGTTTTTAGCCCGAATACTATGCGCATCCATGAATACTTTGCTATGGGTAATAATATCACCGCGCTCATTTATAATAAACCCACCCCCCTGATTAAACTCCTTTCCGTCTTTATCAAAAGACCTGAGAGAAACAACAGCGGGTCTGATTTTATTCGCCAGGTGAGAAGCAGCATCCTGCGCCATTGCACAGGCACAACCTCCCGCCTCAAATACGAAAATTGCACCAAATATAACGTATTGAAAGAATCTATTCATACACATACACTTACCCCTTCTTGTTTTGGCAAAATATTTAATGGTAAAATCCGAGTACGATGTACAATTTTAGATTTAAATCGTACTTTGTACCTTGTAAATCGTACATTCTTCTGTGTTTGGTTCTGGCTATGCCAGCTTAGGAGTTCACGTTTTTAAATAAATCACAACACTTTAGTCTTTTGAAACGGGAAATTGTCATTTGTAGTGCGACGAACCTCGTCGCACTACATGCATTTAGGTTGAACGAAGTAATCATGTAGAGATATTCGTAAAAAAACCGGCTTTAGCCATGACTTTAGGCTATTCCGCAACTTTTTAGTTTTCTCCGCGCCTCTGCGCCTCTGCGGTTTTAGCACAGTACTTCAGGGCTAAAGCCCCGGACATTTTTATTTTGTCAACCCCATGCTGAAGTATTTTACAACCCCCTGCACCCCCCCCAAAGGTGGAGGCTTCCCTGGCAATCAGATACGATTTTTAGAAGTTTTTTGCGTTACACTGTCCAAATACATAAAACGCATTGACTTGCGTATTCTCATGTAGTACCATACTTCCCAATAATGTATGAATTTCCGGCGACTGTTTAAACACAGGACAGGCGCAATGAATTGCGAGATAGTGACGCGCATATCGTCCGGTTATCAGGAATCCGTCAGGGTAGAACAACATGGCCTGCCGGGTTACGTTTTACTTTACTGAGAATTTTCAAAATACAAAACTATTACCGTTTATCAGCAGAAACCATAAAATAACCCCGGTATCCGATATGTCTTTTATTAACAAAATACAAGGAATCAACGTAGGGGGAAACAGCCTTAAACGAATTGCAATAAAAGTGGCGGCCATACTCGCAGCTCAGGCAATGGTTGCTTTTTTATGTATGCAATTTTTCACGGCCAAAACCAGCAGAGACAATAGCCTACGCTTTGCCGATTATGATGCCAAAATAAGCGTGATTGAAGACATGGTTGACCATGCGACCCAAAAACACAACAAAGACATTACGGAACTTGCCAAAGCAGTTGACAAAATGGGCAGTATAAATCAAGGCATATTGCAAACTATCAACACCCTCTCTGAAGAATTCCGCAAAATGAAGCCGGTGTCTGAAGAAGCAAACATATCTTCAGAGCAACTGCAACAAGCGCAGGATAGCCAGTCGCCCCAAACAGAAGAGACTTCCATTCTAACAGACTCCGCGCCCCAAAATAACATGTGGCGTCTCCGGATAGTTACTCTGCAGAACATAGAAAAGAACAAAAAAGGCGCGGAAGAACTGATAGCATATCTGCGAAGCAAGGGCATTCATAAAGCAAGGATATACCAATACGGCAAGCTGTTGTCAGTGGACGTTGGTGATTTTGCCGATGTTTCTGCGGATGAGGCAAAAAACCTCAGGGAAAAGATAAGGGAAATCACCTATAAAGGGAGTACATTTAAGGACGCTTACTTCGTTCAGTACTGACAAAAACGCAAACCGCAAAAAAACCGGCCCCACTTGCAAAGGCATTTTAATACTCCACTGGTTTTCTCGATATTTTCAATCGTCCACGATTCACCTTGCTTTCCAGACGCTTTTCCTTTGCGGCTTTTTTAGGTTTAGTGGGTTTCCGCTTTTTTTGCACAATAACCGCACTTTTTATAAAATCCCGCAACCGGTTGAGCGCATCCTCTTTATTTTTATCATGGCTGCGATATTTCTGTGCCTTGATAACTACCACACCCTCTCCCGAAATACGGCGGTCTCTCAGCGATAAAAGCCTTTCTTTATAAAAATCAGGCAACGACGAAGCATTGATATCGAAACGTAACTGAACAGCAGTGGCAACCTTATTGACATGCTGCCCTCCCGCGCCCTGTGCCCGAATTGGGTGCATCGATATTTCATCTATCGGAATGGTTACCTTGGTGGATATTTTTACCATATATAGTCAAACAAATAAGGTTTTCGAAAAATGGTAACACTTTAGTTTTTTGAAAAACTAAAGTGTTACTGATTCTTGTTTGTATGTCCCCCGCTGGC
>MHYI01000146.1:0-622 GCA_001828295.1 Planctomycetes bacterium RBG_16_41_13
AGCGCTTTAGGCATAAAAAATAATGTTACATTTCCACGGGATGTCACCCAACTTACCGATGAAAATCGCCTGGAGATATGGCAGCGCGCCTATGAGGATACCTTATACAGACAATTCCTCTCGGCGTACCGGCAGGGAGCCATTGAGGCAAAACCTAAATACAAGCTTCCGAATTATCAGGTCCTTTGTTGCATAGATGAACGGGAGGAGTCTTTCCGCCGCCATCTGGAGCGAATAGATGCCGGAGCCGAGACCCTGGGAGCAGCCGGGCATTTTAGCCTTGATATGAAATTTAAGGGTGCAGCGGAAAAACATTACCGCAAGATGTGCCCACATCCTTTAGTAACACCGTCGGTACAAGTCTACGAAGAAGCAGTGAAGCCTGAGGATGCGATGCCCAAAAAAATGCAATTTTACGGGGAGGTGCAGTGGGCAATTACTCAAGCATCCAAGACCCTTTTGGGGGGTTTCGCCCACACGATTTTCAGCGGTCTTTTGGATTTCCCGCCGTTTATCCTGGACGTACTCTCCCCAAAGTACAGCTCCAGGCTGCGGCGGTATCTGGCTGCATATGAACCCAGTACGCGATTGGTTTACAAGAAAGAAAATAAAGAAAATGAAA
>MHYI01000146.1:650-3989 GCA_001828295.1 Planctomycetes bacterium RBG_16_41_13
CCGCGCTACGGCAATACTCAAGGGCACCGGGTTTTCTGACAACTTTTCACCTTATGTATTCATACTTGGTCACGGTTCGAGTAGTCTCAATAACCCCCACGAGGCCGCTCACGATTGTGGGGCATGCGCCGGGGGGCGCGGCGCACCTAACGCGCGTCTTTTTGCAGCCATTTGCAACGAACCCGAAGTTCGCGCCGGCCTGGCTAAAAACGGTATAATGATCCCGGAACATACAAGGTTTATCGGCGGATATCACAATACCTGCAGCGACGAGGTCCTCTTTTTCGATCTTCCCAACTCCATAGAACCACTCCTGCAAAAGCATATAGACACTATTCGACGCGCTGCGGTGCTGGAGGCAAAAGAACGCTGCCGGCGCTTTGATGAGGTCAGGGTAAACCAGTCGGAAAAGGCATTTGCCGATTATGTACACGGCCGCGCAATGGATATTACACAACCAAGGCCAGAATATGGACACTGCACCAATACAATGGCCATTGTAGGCCCACGGTATCTGACTCGAAACCTTTTCCTGGACAGGCGTTCATTTTTGATTTCCTATGATTATAAGGTAGATACTGAAGGAAAGTCCCTGAGGGCTGTCCTTGGTGCAATTGGACCGGTATGCGCGGGGATTAACCTTGAATACTATTTCAGCTTTATTGACAACGAACACTACGGCTGTGGCACCAAACTGCCCCACAACGTTACATCACTGGTAGGGGTAATGAACGGACATTATAGCGACCTGCAGTTGGGATTGCCATGGCAGATGGTCGAGGTCCACGAGCCTACCCGGTTGATTCTGCTTGTCTGCTGCAAGGTTGGAACTATGGAAACTATCCTTGGCGAGGCCTTTGGTTATACCGGTCAACCGGGGCACTTTCAGTGTCTGGTAAAACACAATTGGATTACCCTCGCAATCCACGATCAGGAGCAGGAAAGGCTGTTTTTGTGGAAAGGTGGGCTGGAAGGACGTTTTGTACCATTCGAAGAAACGGTGGATGTGCCGGAATACAAGGGCGACGACCCACGGTTTTACCTCGAACAGGGTCATCTTTTGTTTGGAAAGATTACGTAGTACCTTATCAGTAATTTCTTTGCATTTTTTGGCAAAATATTTAGGTGAAATTCGAAGTACGAAATCCGAAACAAATCCTAAATTTCAATTTTCAAATGTTCAAAACCCGGGTTTTTAAATTGGGATTTTGTATTTTTGAATTTGTTTCGTGTTTCGTACTTCGTGTTTCGAATTTTTTATCTCGTGCTTGTTTGGTTCTGGCTATGCCAGCTTAGGAGTATATGGTGGAGCACTCTCTGATTATTTATCTTGCTCATTACTTTGTATTATTTCCCATCCTCAAGGTGTTTGCAATCAACATCCAATATTTTTCCAGTAAGCGGGAAATCGAAGAGCACATGGTTCGCAAACTGGTCACATGGGGAGGAGTTAGCGATATTGTACACGTTGCCGTTTCCTTGGGTATCCTGGGATTTAAAGCGACTACAGTTCACATAGAATCATTCTGCCTGATTGGCTGGCCCTTCATTGTGGATTGGAATCTCTATACGGCTATCTTTCTTGCCTTCACGACAACAATTGTTACTGTCATTGGCCGGTTTTCTCTCTTTTACCTGCATC
The DNA here is from genome assembly GCA_001828295.1 of Planctomycetes bacterium RBG_16_41_13. Next base: position 2,293 of record MHYI01000146.1, read on the forward strand.
GCGATGTATATTATCATAAGTTCTTTTCCCTTTATTTTATATTTCAACTGGCCCTGGGGCTTATTATTCTCAGTTCCAGCACCACCTATCTGTTTATGGGCTGGGAACTACTTGGCCTTTCATCAGTGCTTCTCATCGCGTTCTATGAGCATCGTCCCAATCCTCTCAAAAACGGCATGCGGGTGATATTTATTTATGAATTAGGAGATATATTCTTTTTTGCCCTGATAGTGTTACTGCTTTTTTTCCACATTGATGACATCAACAACATGGCATTGATTCAGGAACATGGCTGCGAGTGGGCGAAGTTTTTATTGATTGTGGCATGTTTCTTCAAATCGGGTATTTTTCCGTGGATATGGCTGCCACGGGCGATGGAGGGACCAACGCCTTCGAGTGCGGTTTTCTACGGTTCGCTGTCAACTCATATGCCTATCTTGCTTCTCCTTCGCATGTGGCCCCGTGAGTGGGCGCTTCCCACATATTGGCCTGAAGTGTGGACATTCACACATCCTGCCAATGCCATTGCGCTTGCGATTGCCATTTGTGTTTTTTCTGCCTTTGTCACGACCCATATGAGCCGTCAGCATTCCGACGCCAAGAATACCGTCGCATATGCTACCACGACGCAGTTGGCCATTATCTACATAGAAATATTCCTTGGATTTTACACACTTGCTTTAATCCATGTGGTATCCCACGGGATATACCGTACCTATGAGTTCATGCGTACCCCCTCGTTGTTCCACCTATACCACACCATGGAAACACGACGACCCAGGGTAACGAATACCGGGAAGCACTTTGAATCCATCGTTCCCGAACGGTTCAGAAAGTGGCTTTACTCACTCACGATCAACGAGTTCGGTTTTTTGTCGCGATCCTTCGACCTTATTGATCAGTTTCTTGGTCTGAAATACATGCGTTTTGATAAAAAAGCGGCAAGACGTTTCACCATTGCAGTAGCCGTGGCATGGGTAGCCTTCAGCATTGTGATGTTCGTCCTCAACAGGAGACTTTTCAACATTGAATATAACAGCGATGGCATCGGAAACACCGTCACGTCATTCATTATCAACTGGAATTATTTCAATATCAACGAGGAGTTAATACTTGTTCTTGCAGTAGGTTTCTGCGTGCTCTCCTTTTACAATATCCGCAGGATAGTCATGTATTTTGTGACCCTTGCCTGCTCCGCCTGGTCGGTAGGTCTTGTCCAGGGGCTGGAACTGGTAAAAAACACGGACGCAAAACACCTGTGGTCTTGTGTGTCTGTGATTATCCTTGCCATCGTCTTTGTGGGACTAGCCTGCTACCCGGCATACACTTCCTCGCAGAATAAAGGGAAACAGACAAGCTTTACAGCACAACTCTCTCATACCCCCTTGTCAAACGCCCTGTTGTTCCTTCTCGGACTTGCCATTGTGGGCGTGCCCGGGCTGGGCACCTTTGTGGGTTGGGAACAACTTGTCCACTATGCTGCAACCATTGCCCCTCATACGGTAATAAAGGGATTTTTTATCCTGAAATTGAACACCATACTGGTCTTCCTGTTTTATTTCAGCAACTTCCTCGGCTCCCCTGAACACGAAGTGCAGGTGTTGCATCACTACAAGCGCGATACCCTGCATCTCCGATGGGTACAAAAGCACGCCTAAAAGTCAGGCTTTCTTCAGAGGGCATAAACAGAAGAAATA
>MHYI01000146.1:4174-6541 GCA_001828295.1 Planctomycetes bacterium RBG_16_41_13
AAGATAACGTTGAATAAATAGCTATTTACAAATATAATAAATTTCGTCTTAAATTTATCTGGAGTTTTACTCTTTTAAAAGAGAAGGGGTGTTTGTGTGAATTTTCTTCGTTTTTTCAAATCAACCGCAACGTATTATCTGCCGGCAATACTTTTGGCCGGTGCTTTTCAATGTTCTCTCGTTTATGCATCCTCCGGAAAAGACCAAATGCTTTCCCGTAGTAACATGGCCCACGAATTATATTTACAAGGGGTAGAATATGCAAAATACGGGCTACATGATGAAGCAATTGAATTATTCAGGAAATCGCTCGCTACAGACCCGGATAATATTGATACCTGTATTAGTCTTGGAGAAGTGTACGCAGAGAAAAGAATGGATAGTGAGGCAATAGAGATATTTCAAAATGTCCTGAAAATAAACCCTAATCAACCACAAGTATATTTTAAAATTGGTACCGTATATTTTGACATGGAGGGATATGAATCTGCCATTGAATATCTTAAGAAAACGATTGAAATGAATCCTGATTATAAGGTTGCATATTCTTTATTGGGCATTTCATACGCGAAAAGCGGCAAATATGATGAAGCAATTAAGGTACTTAAAAAACGCATTGAACTGGACCCCAATCTGGCGATAACTTATTCTAATCTGGGACTGGTCTATACAATGAAAGGATCGAATAAGGAAGCATTGGTGGAATACAATAAGGCATTGGAAATTAATCCCTATCATGAAGAAACATTATTTAATATTGCCTTTCTGTATGAAAATATGGGGAAGATCGATGAAGCGCTCGCATATTATAACAAAACCGTTGAATGCAACTCCGGTAATGCGAAGGCCCAATACCATTTAGGGTTAAATTATCTAAAGAAAAAACAATATGACGAGGCAATTAATGCCTTTGAGATTTCACTTATGGCAAATCCGGACAATATCGAAGCATATAATGATTTAGGTAATGTTTACGCGGCAAAAGGGATGGAAGAAAAAGCAAAAAATTATTTTTCTTTATACAATAAACAATTAAAGTTGCACCAAAAGAATTAATGTGTAAATCCTTATTATTCATCTTTCGAAACCCTTATTTATCGGACTACAAGATCTCCTGAGAAAGGAATGTTTTAATGAAGAAAAACTATCTGTTTACCCCAGGGCCAACAATGGTACCGCCTGAGGTTTCGCTCGCTGAAGCGCAACCAATGATACACCATAGAACACCACAATTTTCCCAAATATTTTACGAATTGAGCGAGGATTTAAAGTATCTGTTTCAAACAAAAACAGGAGAGGTTTATACGTTAATGTCCTCCGGCACCGGTGCAATGGAAGCGTGCGTTGCCAACGTTCTGTCGAAAGGTGACAAAGCACTGGTAATTACATCGGGTAAATTCGGAGAACGTTGGGTGGAGTTATGCAAGTGTTTCGGCATTGAAACCGTGGTCGTTGGTGTGGAGTATGGAAAAGGGGTTGAACCTTCTAAGGTAGAAGAAGTTCTTAAGGAAAACCGTGAAATAAAGGTCGTTTTTGCAACACAAAGCGAAACATCGACAGGGGCGTTGCATGATATAAAGGCCATTTCACAGATTGGGAAAAAATACGGTGCGCTGATAGTAGTGGACGCTATTACCGGTATTGGCGTTCATAAATTCCTGATGGACGAATGGAATATTGATGTCGCTATAACCGGTTCGCAGAAGGGATGCATGTTGCCGCCGGGGCTGGCATTTGTTTGCGTAAACAGCGGGGCATGGGAAGTTGTTGAAAAAGGAGATTTACCTAGATATTACTGGGATTTCAGGAAGATGCGCAAAAATCTTAAAAACAAAACAACGCCATTTACCCCTGCAGTATCACTCGTTATGGCAATGAAGACAGCAATGGGGATGATTAAAAAAGAAGGCATTGAGAATGTGTGGGCAAGGCATGAACGTCTCGCAAATGCCACCAGGGAAGGTGTGAAGGCATTAGGATTGGAACTCTTTGCCGGGAATAGTTCAAGCAATGTTTTGACTGCCATAAAGGCGCCGGAAGGCGTCGATGTTGATAAAATTATTAAAAAATTAAGGGATGAAACGGGTGTTACTTTTACCGGAGGGCAGGACTCCTTAAAGGGAAAGATGATTCGCATAGGCCACATGGGCTATGTCAACGATTTTGATATTATTCTGGCGATTTCTGCGCTTGAGAAAGGCCTCCATGAAGCCGGCTACCCGGTTGAGTTAGGGAAAGGAATAACCAGAGTACAGTCATTATTGGTAACAGGGAGATGAACGATAATAACTAACTTCTTTGCACACTTCCATTCGTCAGTGCGTGCTTTTTGGCAAAATATTTAATGGTGAAATCCGAAAGATGCAG
>MHYI01000147.1:0-262 GCA_001828295.1 Planctomycetes bacterium RBG_16_41_13
ACTATCCATATAGTTTAGCCGTGTTTCCGACTGTATTTCAGCCATGCAAGGAAAGCAAGGCAAGATACGATTACTATAATATAAATAATTCCAAGACCAGTCATTTTTTATCTTTCTTTCCGGGCTAATGAGTATGCTTGCGCTTGCGCTCCTGAAAATAAACAATTCCAAAACCTGCAATGGCGAGGGCAAGCACAATTACAAACAGTAATGTTAATGAGTCCATTTTTATTCCTTAGCCACTAAGACAGGATGCAGCGGC
>MHYI01000147.1:290-1040 GCA_001828295.1 Planctomycetes bacterium RBG_16_41_13
TCGTGTGAAGTAAACCACTCACTGCGGATGCTTGGAGTGCCTCTTGTTGGTGTAATAGGTTATAACTAGACCGATTAAAGCGATAATAGAAAGTATCATAAAAAATATTGCCATATCACTCATGGTTATTACTCCCTTCAAGAATATATGCGATTGTGAAACTAAAGACAGCGGTAATGCTACCAAAGATAAGAGCGGGGATGTCCCACTTTTCTTTCAATAAATTACCTATAATGGCTAAAAGAGCAATCCCTTTGCTTATATCATACAAATATTTGGCGGTACTTTCTCTTTGTTTCTTTGTCATGTATAAATAATACAACAAACACGAACAGAACACAAAAGATAAAAACAGATAAAAGAACTTGACAATAACTTGAAAGTACGATACGTACGTAAAATACAGGTGTTTGACGGAACACTGCATAATATATGCCTGATAAAAACAGGCACAAAGGCAACGGCATTCTTGAACCGTCATTCAAGTTTGCTTGTTGCCTTTTTTATTTATAGGGGGTATGTGTATGGCGGTGAGATACCGGAAGTATTTTTCAGAATGTAAGGGCAAGCGCAATGATGGGGACAGATACGGCAAGGTCGTTACAAAGGGCGTTGAGTGTGAAGGCAGGCGGGGAAGGCATTGTCCGGAAGGTGTGTCGGGCATATGCGGGCGTTGGATGGTAGAATTCTTCGATGATAACAAAAACTGGGTGTCGCTTAGTTTTAAGGATATCCGGAGCAAGAAGGATG
>MHYI01000147.1:1070-1242 GCA_001828295.1 Planctomycetes bacterium RBG_16_41_13
ATAGAGAGAGGGGTAAACTTTCCCTGCCAAAGAAAAAGGCTACCCCTACATTGGCAGCATACAGCAAAGCATATTTGGACTTTTGCAAGAATGACAAGAAGAACACCTATTCACTAAAACTGCATATAATGAAGGGGTTGACCCGATATCTTGGGGAATACAGCATGGACAA
>MHYI01000147.1:1252-6051 GCA_001828295.1 Planctomycetes bacterium RBG_16_41_13
TTTATCATTGAGAAGTACCGGATTGAGCGGAGAATAAAGGATAAGGTAAAAGATAGTAGTATTAATGTTGATATTGCCATCCTGTCACACATTTATACCGTAGCTATCAAGGCGGGGATAGTAAGCGAAAACCCCTGCAAAGCGGTAAAGCGGCTGAAGGCGACAGAGACCAAAGACAGGGTGTTATCTCAGCCAGAAATTACCCTCGTGCTTGATAGACTGCAAGGGAAAGACAGGCTTATGGTATTAACGGGACTCTTTACCGGGTTACGTTTAGGCGGTGTATTGGGTCTCTCATGGGGTGATATAGACTTCGGCAGCAAGATAATTACAAGCAGCCATAAAACCGGCAAGCTGGTATCAATCCCTATATCTGATTACCTTGCCGGGGAACTCTCAAAATGGCACGAAACCAATACAGGTGACAGGCTGTTTGAGACGAGAGAGATAACAGCGGCGGTAGTGGTGAACCATAGCGCACATTTCAGCAGTTTGTTTAAGAGCTTGGGCATTCAGGACTTTACCTTCCATAACCTGAGACATACCTTTTCCAGCATTCTGCAAGGCGAACTAGGTATTGGTGCGGTAACGGTGCAAGGCATGACCGGACATTCAAGCTTGGGCATGTTGCAGAAATACTCTCACAGCAATTTAAACAGCAAACAAAAAGCAATACAGGCACTAACAGACCATATCTTGCGTAAGATACCCGATACCACTTTAGCAATGGCACAATAAAAGGTACGGCAAAAGTACGGCAGTGAGCTACTAACAGGAAATACAAACTGCCCTGAATACCAATATACATAAGGCTTTGCAGGTGATTCATTTTATACATGGAAGTTTATTGCATATAAACAATTATGATTTATACTATTGACAACAGCATCGGATTGTTTTTAATACAATAGGGTCTACATAAGGGGAGACGGTATAAGCGTCTCCCTTTTTTTGAATAACCATGGACAATAACGCCTTCAAAACTGAAATTGACAAATGTGCGAAATGCGGGAAATGCCGCTCCATATGCCCGGTTTTTTTAGAAACCGGAGAGGAATCAATGGTTGCGCGGGGGCGCATCAGTCTTGCGGAGGCTATCAGGAATGGTGAGATTTTTTATACGGAACGGTTAAGAGATTATTTGCTATCCTGCAAAAAATGCTTTCGGTGTTCCAGCATCTGCCCTTCAAATGTTGATTACGATTTAATCATACAGACGATGCTGAATGACCTGGCAAATCACGTCGGGATATGGTTTACTCCCCGTGTTATTTTCAGAGTCGTTTTAACCCGCAGGTGGCTTTTTAATTTTTTTTTAAAAACCGCAAGTATTTTTCAGCGTATCATACCGTTAAAACAACGTGGCGCCATGAGGCACCTCCCCTTTGCACTTATGGGAGGAAGATGGATTCCCCCATTGGCAAAGAAACCCGCGCTGGACAAATGGCATTCCTCCCGGACAAAAACAAACACTGCAAAAATACGGGTGGGGTTTTTTGTAGGATGCCTCACCAATTATGTTTATCCGGACATCGCCGATGCGGTTGTTGAGACACTTACCCACCTTGGCGTGGAAGTAATTGTGCCAAAAGAACAGTTGTGCTGTGGTATTCCAGCGAATTCATTGGGAGACTTCAAGACAGCACGTAAACTTGCAGAGATAAATAGCCGTGTATTTGAAACCGAAAATCTTGATTATATTGTCACCGCATGCGCCACCTGCGGCAGGGCATTACGGAAGGATTATTCACGCACATTGAACGACCCTTGCCAGATTTTTGCAAAGAAACTGTACGACATATCTGAGTTTATTGAAAAATATTTACCGTACACTATCAAGCCGCTAAAAACTAAAATTACCTACCACGACCCCTGTCATCTTTACTGGGGACAAAATATTTCAAAACAACCCAGAAACATCCTGAAGCTGTCCGCCGATTTCCAGGAAATGGATACTCCGGAACGGTGCTGCGGGGGGGGCGGCGTCTTTAATCTGTTGCACTACGATCTGTCAATGAAGATTGCCGAATACAAGGCAAAGGCTATTGAAAAAAGCAAGGCAGAGGTCGTTGCGACAGGCTGCCCGGGCTGCCGTATGCAAATTGAGGATATACTTGCCGCAAAAGGGTCAAAGGTCTCCTGCACACACACAATACAGGTGTTGCGTGATGCATTGCTGAAAAATCCTTAACTATTCAGCCACAGACAAGAAATAAAAAATAAAAAATTCGAAGTGCGAAATACGAAACAAATCCGAATAACAAAACATAAAATTCAAAACAAGCCCAAAACATCCCTTTCTGCGTGCGATCACGCACTGGCAGGCAGGCAACAATTATGAAGAGCGGGAGACGAAAGATGCATTTGTTTTGAATTTCAAATCATTTTGTCATTAGAATTTGTTTCGTATTTCGTGTTTCGTATTTCGGATTTCACAATTATATGTATTGTGTGTTGATACATTATAATTTATCAGTCTCTTGAGTATAGCAGCACACCTTGTTTCTGCCGGTTTGCTTCGCCACAAGAAGGGCTTCGTCTGCCTGCGCAAATAGTTCATCCGGGGTATTCACGGCAGAGGTTTCTTCCATTATCCCTATACCCAGACTAATGGTAACCGAGAGCTTGCCATAATCGGTGTCTGCTTTTGTGTTTTCTACCGCTACCCGAACCATTTCCGCCAGCTCGATGGAAGAATTTTTTTGTGTATTAGTTAATATGATAGAAAATTCTTCGCCGCCGTACCGCGCTACGATATCGCATTCCCTCTTTATAGTTCCTTTTAAAACGCCTGCGACTGTTTGCAAAACAACATCGCCCGTCGGATGACCGTATTTATCATTAAATAATTTAAAACGGTCTATATCCAGCAGGATTATTGAAAGCGGATGCCGGTACCTCTTTGCATTTGCAAATTCTTTACGTAAAATTTCATTGAAAAACCTGCGGTTATACAGCTTTGTCAGTTCATCAGTAAACGCGAGCGCCTCATAATACCTTGCACTGTTTTCCAGCGTGTTTTGCAATTTTATAATACGCGCACCTGTCTTTACCCGCGCCACCACTTCCTGAAGTTCAAAGGGTTTTGAAATGTATTCATCCGCGCCTAATTCCAACCCGACAACCTTGTCATTTGATTCGCCTTTTGCACTCAAAAGGATGAAATACACCTTTTTGGGCGTTTCTTCGTTTTTTATCATCTTGCAGAGTTCCAGTCCGTTTATCCCCGGCATCATGATATCGGATATGATAATGTCCACATCCTCTTCATGGAACTTCTTAAACGCATCCGCACCATTAAAGGCCTCTATCACATTAAAACCGCCGCCCCTCAATGCGTAATTCAGGATTTTTCTTATATCAGGGTCGTCATCGACCACTAAGACCGAAGTCTTCTTGTTGGCAGATTGAGATTCCATTTTTTTATCCGTTTCCTTCCGCGGGTTCAAGTTTGTAACTTGAACCCCACGTTTTATATTGTCACTTTCGCCATTGATTACCGTAGAGACGGTTGCAAACCCGAACCCGCCTGTGAATGAAAAGAGAATATCGAACCGCAGAACAAGGAATTTCGAATTACAACCGTAGAGACAGGTTTAAAACCTGTCTCTACAACTCCTTCGACATTCTACATTCCTTGTTCGATATTCGATATTCGTTTTTCCTCATGGTCTTTCGGCAGGGTGAAATGAAAGACACTTCCTTTGCCTGGCAGGCTCTCTACCCATATTTTCCCCCGATGTTCCTCAATAATAGCCTTACATATGGAGAGCCCCAGCCCGGTGCCTTTTACGGTGGTATCAGATACTGTTTTCACCAGATTAAATCTTCCGAATATTTCATCAAATTTGCCGTGGGGTATGCCGGGCCCCGTGTCGGAGACCATAACATGCACCCCTTGTTCAGCATTCCCGACGGTGATGACCACTCTGCCACCTCTGGAAAATTTGACGCCGTTTGAAATGAGATTATAAATCACCTGCGATATTCTGTCTTTATCTGCAAAGACAATTATCTTACTATCCGGCAATTCGCTGCAGAGGGTCACATTAAATTCCATGGCAAAGGGTTTCAGTGCGGTCGCACACTCTTCCACCAGTCTTCTGATGTCGGTGTTTTCACGGTTCAATTCAAACCGCCCGGCCTCTATCTTTTGAATGTCCAGGAGGTTATTTATCAACCGTATAAGCCTGTCCGTATTTTTATAACAGATGTTGAGCAGTTCTTTTGTATCATCATCTACGCTGCCAATGGTATTGTTTAATATCAAACCTATGGAACCTTTTATTGATGTGATAGGCGTTCTGAGTTCATGGGACACCGTTGAAATAAAATGGCTCTTTAACTGGTCAAGTTCCTTGAGCATTTCGTTTGCCTCTGTCAAACGCAGATTGGCCTCTTGCAGTCTTTTTAATAAATCAGCCTTCTGCAGTTCCAGCGATTGTTTGTCCCATGCCCGTTTTATTACATTGATCACCGTATCTGGGTCAATGGGTTTCGTTATGTAGTCATAGGCGCCAAGCCGCATTGATTCTATTGCAGAATCCACAGACGGATAGCCTGTAATCACAATAACAATAACGTCAGGCTTAACGGATTTAAGATTGTCCAGCAATGAGCGGCCATCCATCTCCGGCATATTGATATCCGTTATTACTATATTAAAATCGCCATACAGGAATCTTTCCATTGCCTTTTTCCCATTATCAGCAATCTCTGTTAAATATCCCGCTTCCCGCAAACTTGTTTCAAACAGGTTCGTTATCAGGGGTTCGTCATCAACCACCAGTAGCTTTGGT
>MHYI01000148.1:0-4307 GCA_001828295.1 Planctomycetes bacterium RBG_16_41_13
GCTATACACTATCTGCCCTTCGGGCATAAAAGTTAACATCCCGGTATTTCGTATGGCAAAACAGTTACCATTTTCAAAATACTAAACTGATACAAAGTGTGACGATTTTTTAAATCGGTGTGATCGTTCGACTAAGCTCTCACGACGAAGTCTGTGAAATCGTTCGACTGAGCTCACGACGAAGTCTGTGGTTTCCTTTTCTTATTTCGGCACCGGAAAAGAGCGCCTTAGCCCATTGCACAACAACCACAACCGCCGCCGCCCGCCTTGTTTCCTGCGGGGGCAGGATTGCCGTTGCCTGTCCCGGATGCGCCGAAAACAGAAAATATTTTTTCAACGTGTTTGCTTTGGCAGGAAGGGCAAAACAGCGTTTTTTGTTCAGAGGCACTTTTAAAATATTCCTCGAATGTTATGTTGCATTTGTTGCATTTAAATTCATATACGGGCATACGGCTTTCTCCATTATTAAGGTAAATAAGAAACAGGGTTAACAGGTGTATCTTTTACATATATTTTAAAGTGAATTTCTTTTGTGCTGCTCACCTTCGTCAGGGGGTCAAAAGTGGCAATTGTCTGCCCTTGTCCAACATAGCTTCCCTCCCCGACAACTGGTATGCAATGGGCGCCATATAAAGTTCTAACTTCCCCATCATGTTTGATTACGACCACATAAAAATTATTGTCCGAACCGGAAACCGCTTCTACCGTTCCTTTTTTTGCCGCAACGATTTCTTGTCCTGGATGGGGTTGTATACTTATACCCATAAACTTTCTGCCGTTTCTTGTTTGATTAAAATGCGATACGATATCCCCTTTTACGGGCCAGATAAAACCTTTTGAAGAAACGCGGTTTTGAGACGGCATGGCGCTTACTGTTGGGTTGCTATATGACTTATAGGGAACATTGTTCGAAGGGATAGTAATTTTCTGTCCTATTTTTAAATCCCGTATATCTTTTATTTGATTTGCCGCCACAATTGACTCGACCGACACGCCGTAATTTTTCGAAATACGCCACAACGTATCCCCTTTTATAATCGTATAGGTAGTCATCGCCTTTTGTGGTTCTTCAGACGCCACCGGCTTTTCTTTAAGCAAGGGAATTTCCGTTTTCTCTTGTTGAGTGGCGCACCCACCCAGGAAAAACAAGGCAGACACGGCGGAGAGAAAGATGATATAACCGTTACGTAAATAACTTTTTGTGCTATTCATATTAAAGTACTATTTTATAATGGCATCTTTTCGAACAATGGGTTTTTTCTTTTTATCTGTTGATATTTTCCTGTGCTGATAATCAAAATCGGCTAGCCGATGTTCACTGTTTGGGAAATTATCACCGAGATAAGACTGGCGTGCGACCGGATTATTTAATATTTCCTGTGTTGTGCCTTTTGCAACAACCTCGCCTTCGCTGATAATATATGAATGAGAGGTAATGCTCAGCGCCTCCCGGACATTGTGGTCGGTAATAAGAATGCCGATGCCCTTATCTCTGAGTTTTAAAACGATTTCCTGCACCTCATTTACCGCAATAGGATCCACACCGGTGAAGGGTTCGTCCAGCAAAATCATGGAAGGAGAGCTTGCAAGTGCCCGCGCAATTTCAAGACGCCTTCTTTCTCCGCCGGAGAGGGTAAATGCCTTATGTTTTGAAAGCGATTTCAAATTGAATTCAGCAAGCAGATCGACAAGTAATTTGTATTTTTCATGAGAATTGTATCTGTGGGTTTCCAGGATAGCCAGAATATTTTCTTCCACCGTTAAACGCTGGAAAACAGACGGTTCCTGGCATAAATATCCCATGCCTTTACGCGCCCGTAAATATATCGGCATATGGGTAATGTCTTCATTTTGAAAAATTACCCTTCCGCTATCCGGTCGAATAATTCCAATAACCATATTGAAAGATGTGCTTTTCCCTGCCCCATTTTGGCCAAGCAATCCGACTATCTCGCCTCTGTTTATTTCAAAACTGACATTGTTTACAACAGTGCGTTTACCGAAAGATTTTGTTAACCCTTCTGCCCGGAGTAAGTTCATATTTATTTAATAAAGTTGATATTTTCTAATGGCCAGAATACAAAAAATGCCTTCCCTACAACATTCTTTTCGGGAACAAACTTCCACACGCGGCTATCGTTACTGTTCCTGCTGTTGTCCCCTAATACAAAATAATCTTTTTCCTTCAGTTGAATTGGCTGGAAAGTGCCATAGGTATCGCCCGAAAGGCTTGTATAGTAAATGTCGTGATATATTTGAATATTGTCATACTTCACCTTTGCGTTCGTTCCGCCAAAACGCACCTTGCTTGAGTCAAATGAGCGGAACGCGGGAACACCGCCGTTATCATAGTCGAATGAAAATACATTAACGTCATTTACCTTAAGCGATACGATATGATCTACATTGGAAAATTCTATCTTATGCGTCTGGTCTGGGGTTAAATGAAAATCTTTTTCCACAACAACGCTGTTTGACCTTGAAAGAGTACACTTGTTTGCGATATTTTCGATGGGAATACTGGCTGAAAAGACCTCTTCGTTTTTTTCAAGAACAAATTCCAATCGATGCGAGCCTTTTGCCGGAGTAACGTCAAGGCTTATTTTGACGTCTCCCATTTCATTCTCTCCAGAACGGTTATTGTAACCGTTCTGGTCGGATATTTGTTGTCCAAAAGTAATCAGTGACGTCCCGGAATTATCTTTATTCAGATTATTCAATGACAGTGATTTCTCAGTGACATTCCAAAATTCATTGTCTATTATCCAGGTAGGGACCACATCCTCATGTATGGTGTAATTACCGTTATAAACAGGCATCCATAACGCATTCTGTGCTTTTTCAGGTTTTCTTTGTATTTTGTCGTTTATATATATATCACCATTTACGATCTGCAGCTTTTCACCCGGCAATCCAATCAGCCGTTTTATATAATTCTTCTTCTTTTTTGAAAATTTTGTAGAACCACACCGCGGACAGGATAAACTGTCACGCCATTTTACATCAGGTATCAGAACCGAACAGTTTTTGCATTTTATATCATAGAACGGATAGACAAAGACCATGACATCCCAGCGTTTCGGTTTGGTAAATGTATACCAGAATTTATTTACCAGTATTCTGTTACCGCCATGCGTAACCCGGTTTGACAAGTCCTTCCATGCAATTTTTGTTTGGCAACCGGAGCATGTGCCTTTTCTCCATAGCCAGGGGGGCCAGTTGTATCGGATCTTGCCATTGCATGCAGTGCAGTAAAGAGAGGTATTTATTTCAAATTGGCAATTGGGGCAGGTAGCGGTCTCGCTTTGGCGGTCGGCATAAAAACTCCAGTTGCAGTTAGGGCAACTGACGTCCTTATGCACGCCCAGCAGAGTAGGCGCCATCGATCCTGTTGGAATTTTAAATGCTTCTACGACAAAATAACGGATAGCGAATGCTAATGCCACCGCTATGGCTATTGATTCTATATTTTCGCGTAACTTATGTTTGCGCTTTTTCTTTTTTTCCGGTAAATCTGTCTTTTTAGTGTTTTCCTTATTTTTGAACACAAACCACCCTTTTTTATTCATCATCATCATCAATCGACAGTACGGACAAGAATGCTTTCTGGGGTATTTCCACGTTTCCCACCGATTTCATACGTTTTTTCCCTTCTTTCTGTTTTTCAAGAAGTTTCCTTTTTCTCGTAATATCGCCGCCGTAACATTTGGCCGTAACATTTTTAGCAATAGGTTTAATGGTCTCCCTGGCAATTACCCTGCTCCCGATAGCCGCCTGCAAAACCACTTCAAACAGGTGTCTGGAAATCTCTTTTTTTAACTTCTTCACCTGTTTTCTTCCTCTGACCTCTGCATCCTTTTTGTGTACTATGGTTGAAAGGGCGTCAACTCTTTTCCCGCCAACCAGGATATCTAATTTTACAAGATCGGCATGTTCGTATCCTATTAAGTCGTAATCCAATGTTCCATAGCCTCTTGTGGCTGATTTCATTTTATCAAAAAAATCAAAAATGATTTCCGCTAAGGGCAATTCGTATGCAAGAATTGCACGTTTTTCACTTAAATATTCAGTGCTTTTGTATCTGCCCCTTCTTGCTTCAGCAAGTTGCATGATAGCTCCTAAATATTCTGTAGGCAAGACAAAACTGGCACGCACCATTGGTTCCCGAAATTCTTCTATTTCATTTACAGGCGGAACACTTTCGGGATTATCGACCCTGATTACTTCTTTGTTTGTTTTTAAAATTTCATATGTTACGTTAGGCGCCGTCTGCACTATATTGATATGGCTTTCCCGTTCCAGACGTT
>MHYI01000148.1:4384-4617 GCA_001828295.1 Planctomycetes bacterium RBG_16_41_13
CTGAAAGAAGAATCGTTCAGGCTTAAACGTTCCAGCGCCTCACGAAGCAATTTAAAATCAGCATTGTCCACAGGATAGATGCCGCAATAGACCATTGGTATTGGCTGCCGGTAGCCGGTTAATGGTTTTTCAGCTTTTTCCTTGTTTAAGGTGACAGTATCGCCTACTTTAACATCGCGAATGGACTTGATATTGGCGATGCAATATCCTACTTCACCGGTAAAAAGTCCGTT
>MHYI01000148.1:4742-6527 GCA_001828295.1 Planctomycetes bacterium RBG_16_41_13
CGCCCCTGTACGCATCATACTCCGAATCGAAAATTAACGCCCGCAGCGGCCCATTGGGATCGCCTTTTGGCGGTGGAATATATTTAATAATAGCGTCAAAAATCTGATCAACGCCTTCACCGCTCTTTGCGCTCACCATTAATGCCTCTTCAGAGCTAATGCCGAGGGTCTTTTCCATTTCGGCCAATACCTCATAAGGGCGTGACTGCGGCAAATCAATTTTACTTACCACAGGGATAATTACCAGATCATGCTCCATTGCAAGGTATGCATTGGCGACTGTCTGCGCCTCCACACCTTGCGAGGCGTCCACCAGTAGCAGAGCCCCTTCGCAGGAACCCAGACTCCTCGATACTTCGTAGCTAAAATCAACATGGCCCGGGGTATCGATGAGGTTTAAATTATACTCTGTTTCCCCGCGCCTTAGTGTCAATGCAACCGCACTTGCCTTTATGGTAATGCCGCGTTCGCGTTCTAAATCCATATCATCAAGCATCTGATTCCGGAATTCTCTCGTCGATATCGCCTGCGTCCTTTCCAGAAGGCGGTCTGCCAGGGTTGACTTTCCGTGATCGATATGTGCAATTATGCAGAAATTTCTAATTCTTTCAGTAGACATCCGGCAGCTCCTATTATTCCCGCATCAGTACCAAGTTGTGAAAATAGTATTTTCGTATCCTTATATGATGCCTTTAAAACCCTTTCTTCTATTGTCCGTTTAACCGGACGCATTAACAATTCTCCGGAGCCAATCAGGCCCCCTGACAATACAACAGCCCCAGGATTCAATATGTGTATGATATTCACGATAGCAATGCCGAGATAGTGTCCTGTTTCTTCAATAATACTCAATGATGCACCATCTCCCTGTACGGCAGCTTCATTGATCCTCTTTGCGGTAATTTCCTCATCCTTTTTTAATAATGAAGCCTTGCCGCTTTCCAATAACGCCCTGAATCGTCTTACCATGCCTGGTGCAGATGCATACACCTCAATACATCCATAATTGCCGCAATTACAAAGAGGGCCGTCTGTTTGTATCGACATATGGCCTATTTCTCCGGCAGTATTATTCATTCCCCGCCACAACTTATTATCCATGATAATGCCGCCACCGATTCCCGTACCCAGTGTTAACATTACCAATGAACTGACGTCTTTCCCAGCCCCTACCCATTTTTCTCCCCAGGCGGCTGCATTTGCATCATTTTCCAGGATACAGGGCAAACCAAATGTATCGGATATAATTCTTTTAATGGGGATATCACGCCATTTGGATAAATTAGGAGAAAATAAAATAGTCTCGCCTTTTTTATCAATAAGCCCCGGAGAACCAAGCCCTATACCAAGAATATCGGATTTCTCAATGCGGGCATTTTTTATTATTCCGGCGATAAGTTCACATATTTGATGAGAAATTATCTGTGATTCGGCATGGGCGTTCGTTTTTATTGAAAATTGATGCAAAATGTTGCCATCCCGCCCAACAATGCCGGCTTTTAAATTAGTGCCGCCTAAATCCACTCCGATGATATATTTGCACAAATCCAGCACCCTTATTGGTAAACCCCTGGTTTCCGGTTAAAAAAAAATCATTTTACAAATAATTTTATTAAATGGTAAATGGTAACAAAAGTATTGCGGCAAATCAAGGCATATAAAGCTATCAGGTTGAAACGTAATAGGACGTAACACCATGCATCATGCGGGGTTAAAAGTGCCTGATGGTGCGGATAAAAGCCTCATTTTGCCGGGAAATAACTGTAGATTGCCGACAGCCCTCAG
>MHYI01000149.1:0-4343 GCA_001828295.1 Planctomycetes bacterium RBG_16_41_13
CGTGGGTGCGTGACTTACTAAAAAAGTTTGACGAGTTGAATTCTTCTAAAGACATTTAGGTATTTTTTGAAAATTGTTTCGTAATCAAGTTAATCCCCCTTAAAAAAGGGGGCTAGGGGGTTGTGTTTTTTTTGGCTATTCCCCATTTTCATGAGGACAAGTTTACAACCCCCTCAATCCCCCTTTTTTAAGGGGGATTTTTTGTCTTTTTGCTGGTTAAATCGTCCTCGATTGAACCGAAACATTTCGGTTCAGGCTGCAAGCCTGATACCAGCACAGAAACCGCTAAATCCGAAGCACGAAATCCGAAACTCGGAATAATTTCAAAATTACAAATTCAAAAGTTCCAAACCTCGTTTCCAACTTCTTTCATTTGTTATTAGAATTTGTTTCGGATAAAGTTAGGAAAATATTATCACAAAAGGATAGGAAATTCAATGGTATTTGAAAGCATCTGATATTCGGCAGGAATGAAGGAATGAAGTTGCAGCGTTGCTGTTAAAAGTCACAAAAACTGATTTCCTTCTTCTTCAAGGAAATCATCGAAATTGGAATCTAAATGTTTGTTTTTCATTTTTTGCCTCTCTTATAATTCCCAAGACGGGTCATTGCTGTCTTGAGTTCATTTTGCGGTGTCTTCTGCGATTTTTTGATGAAACCGTGCAGCAAAATCATGTACTCGCCATCAACCGTGAAGAAGACCCGCGCAATGCCTTGTTCTAATCTTGTGCGGACCTCCCACAAATCCTTGTCGATTTTCTTAATCAACGGCATTCCCATCGGCCACCCTATTTGGGCGGTCTTAATGTCTTCACCAATTTGCCGCTTTTCTTCTCGCAAAAGCCCCCCTCACCGGTTCGTTACCGGTTTCAGACCGACGGAAAATCTTTTTTGCTTGACAAAAGCCTTCTAATGGGCGATTCCTTTTGATTCCCTGCAGTACGATACAACTCGATTTATACGGGGTTTTTAAATTGTATGAGATCAGTAGCAATGGGAAGGGTTACTCCAGTCAGTCGGATTGTGATCCTCTTGGGGTGTACCTTTCCACGTAGTGGGAAATCGTAATGTGGAGCGCCTTGTTAGTGTTCAATATGTTTTTGATCCGCTCAGAGCGGAAATACAGGACTCAGCAAGATCGGCCGTCTCTCGCGGAATGAAAACAAGAAAGTACGAGACATTTTCTTTGATTGCAGGTGGTGTAGCGATGCTCTTAAATGGAACAACAGAGTTACGCAAGGACACATACAGTTCATTTTCGTGAATAACCGCAAGCTTTGGCTTGACCTGCAAAGTGATAATAGACTGAAGATGGGACTCTTCCTTAATAACTTTGCTCAAAATATCTTTTACTCTCGTTCTGACGCTCTCGCGCTGGGTGAGATCCTTCTTCTTTTCAAAAATGAGTTCGAATTCTGCAAAAGTTTTCCACAATGGAACTAGACGTGGTTGCCGGCTCAATAGTTCTCCTATCTCCTTTATGTCGTTATGTCTTTGCTTGAGCAAATAAAAAATATCCCCGTCTGACGGTAGATAGAGCAACGAATTGCCAACTGGGACAGGTCTCTCAAAAGATTCTGCAGAAAATAGAACGTCAAGTAGTCTGTCGGGCTTTTCAGGAGGTGACAGAAGGTGTGAAAGTTGCCTGATCGCCTCAGACAGGAGGCGGCTGTAATAGCACACCGTATGATGGCTATATATCCAATTGTATAGAAAGTTTCTTCCGTCTAGTACGCTCTGGACAACATTAAGAGCCGATTTGCTAAACGCAGGCACCAATCGATTGTCATACGTTGACAATTCGAGCACTGACAGAAGGCGGTGAATATCGATTGATACATTGTTCGCGCCGGACGCCCAAGTATCCCTCTGTATGTAATCTAATTTATCAACATCTATCGCTTGCCCATTGATTAACAGAATCAGGCAATTCTCGACTTCTTCCTTCAGTGTTTTTGCTGGTTGGTGAATACAGCCCGTAATCATTCTCGCGATTACGATTGGATCCTGATCGGGAAAGAGTTGGCGAAATGCCGTAGCATAGTGCTTTAGGAATATCGCTGCGCTGAATACCTCGTGATCAGATGGACCCTTGCCGCGTGTGTCGTAGTTGTGGTCGTAGTCTTTCTTGAATTTTGTGTCGACTTGGCTGAACAAGAACTCCTCTGCACGTCTGTTGCGATTGTAGAATTCCTCAAATGTGTGTGAGAATGGGGCATGCCCGCAGTCGTGCATTAGGGCCGCGACTAAAAACAGTGGTTTATAATGATCCAAATCAACTGATTTAATATACTCAGGATTTGTGTTTTTTTTGATGTGATGAAATGCCAGACTGGCTAGATAATATACTCCAAGAGAATGCACAAAACGATCATGATGCGCAGAGGGATACAACGGACGCATTGATGTTTGCTCGATGTTTTTTAAGCGCTGGAATATCGGTGTGTCAATAAATGCGCGACAGAGAGAACTTGGTACCGATATGTAACCGTGTACAGGGTCACGAAATATCTTCTGCTTTGTGTCATCCATTAAGGTTGTTGCTTACGGGGCAGCAACTGCTTTGTCTAGAAATTCTGCGACACGCGGGGACAAGAAAGAGAAAAAGGTGTAATCGACGTATTCCGAGTTAAAAAACCGCTCGGAAGTATCAGCACGGCGGATGTATCTGCCTTCTTGACGAAAAAGTTGTGGATAGTAATGAAGCGCTAAATCAATAGATGGGGCCGATATATCAAGAATAACATCTGGCTGTTGCTCTTCTATTTTATCACGCAGCTCGCGCAGACAATGGAATGATATACGATCTTTTTTCTTAAGAACAAAAGCTAATAATACATCGCTCTTTACAATGTCACACATAAGTGCTCCTTTCTGTTAGTCTGCTTATGTGTCATGAATGGCACAACACATCCATGTTGCTAAGTGCTTTCACCAATATTATTTTTAAGTTTTCGTATAAGTACAGAAATATAACATAAAATTAATTATTGTCAAGATTATTTTGTTATTGAAAAAAGTAAATGGACTCATCCATAAGAAGGCTGTCCGAGAATGAAATTGCCCCAACCGATGGATACTATATAGTATTTGCCGAGAGATAATTTATCAATATATAGTATAGTACAAACCGTGTAAATACATTCTCGGACAGCCTGTTACCTTCCGATCCCTGTCAATCCGCGCACAATGACGCTTGCTATTTCAAATTGAAAATCATTTGATTATTACTCCCTGTTTGCTATAATTTCATTTTGAAATGGTGCCTTATGTAACAAACGTTCACCGCAGAGATCGCTAAGGCTTCGTCGTGATCTCAGTCGAACGATCGCAAAGGGGAAAAATTAGGTCTTTCTCTGCGTCCTTTGGGCCTTTGCGGTGAAATAAAATATTACTAATTAACTTTGGGAGATTTATTTACATGGCTGAACAGCGGAAGAAAGTGGTGCTGGCCTACTCGGGTGGTTTGGATACCTCTGTGGCAATTAAGTGGATTCCTGAAAAATACAATATGGACGTTGTTACGGTAACGATCGACCTTGGCGCAGTGAAGGATTTGGATGCTATCCGTGAAAAGGCTTTAAAAACAGGGGCTAAAAAGGCGATTGTCATTGATGCAAAGGATACCTTTGTCAAATATTTTATATTTCCTGCCTTGCAGTCAGGGGCGTTGTACGAAGGTGTTTACCCGCTGGCTACGGCGTTGGGCAGGCCGCTGATTGCAAAATTATTGGCAGATGTAGCACATGAGGAGAAGGCGGATGCCGTTGCACACGGCTGCACTGGCAAGGGAAATGACCAGGTGCGTCTGGATGTATCCCTCCAGGTTTTAAATCCAAAATTACAGATTATTGCCCCTGTTCGGGAATGGAAGATGACGCGAGACGAAGAGATCAGGTATGCCGAAGAGCACAATATTCCTGTAGAGGCGAAGATAAAGAGTCCGTACAGTACAGATGAAAATCTCTGGGGAAGAAGTATTGAATGCGGCGTGCTGGAAGACCCTTGGGCTGAGCCGCCGGAGGAAGTTTATAAATGGACAAAAAATGCAAAAGATGCGCCGGACGCACCAGAATATCTGGAGATTCATTTTGAAAGGGGTGTCCCTGTGGCTCTTAATGATGAGGAGATGGACGGGGTTACCCTTATCAATACGTTGAATGCACGGGGTGGTAAGCACGGTGTCGGTAGGATTGACCACCTGGAGAACCGACTTGTAGGTATTAAATCCAGAGAAATTTATGAAGCACCTGCTGCTATTATATTGCATACAGCCCATAAAGCGCTGGAAGGTATGATTATGACAAAGGATGCCCTGCGTTTTAAGGACATCGTATCTGCCC
>MHYI01000149.1:4362-5083 GCA_001828295.1 Planctomycetes bacterium RBG_16_41_13
TAACTGGCTTTGGTTTTCCGCTTTCCATCAGGATTTGGTGGCATACGTGTTAAGCAGTCAGCGTCTTATAAAAGGGACAGTCCGGGTAAGATTATCGAAAGGGACGTGCACCGTAGTGGGGCGTAAATCACCCTTATCGCTGTATAGTGAAAAACTCGCTACCTATCAGAAAGAAGACACCTTTGACCACAGCGCAGCCCTGGGATTCATTAAGATATATGGTTTACCTGTGAAGATACAGGCGCAGAAGCAAATGGACGTCCTTGCAGGCAGGGAGGCATTGCATCTGGATTCGATCATGCCGCCGAAGGTGAAATCTATTGGGAAAGCGGAGGCGGAGAAAAAAAGGTGAGAGAATGAAGGTATTGTTGTTGTTTCCCCCATCATGGCACCCTTCGCAGCCCTATCTCAGCCTGCCCTCCTTAACTGCATTTTTAAGACAGAACGGTATTTCCGAAGTTCGACAGAGAGATTTGAATATTGAGTTGCTGGATATACTCCTTACCAAAAAGGAATGCAGTGAATTTTACCAGAGGATTATCAATAAAATAAAAAGTATGGACAGGACTTCGGTTCACTCTTCGCAGTATCAGGAACAATACCAGACCATGGTTGACGCCGTAGAAGCGATCCCTGCATTAATGGATAAAGTGGAAACGGCGAAAAACACCTTGAGGTCTGAGGGTTTTTACGATCTTGAAAGGTATATGGAGAGTGTTTA
>MHYI01000150.1:0-3548 GCA_001828295.1 Planctomycetes bacterium RBG_16_41_13
CTACTATTTATTATCGCCGGTTTTTGCAAGGAGTTTTTCTTTCAAATCAACTGCAATATCAGGGTATTTTCCAGCAACGTTATTTTTTTCTCCGGGGTCGCTTTCCAGGTCATACAGCTCATACGTATTGACATTATGGCCATTTTTGGCAATCAACTTCCATCTCTCCGTCCTTATACAGCGTAATCGGATATTCCGCAATGCTTCAGTGCTTTGGTATCCGCCCATAATGGTTTCGCAATATATTACCGATGATTTCCCGTCTTTGTCATTCTTCATTAACGGCAACAGGGAACGTCCCTCTGATTCATTTGTTTTTGCAATACCAAGCATATCAAGAATCGTGGGCATAATATCTATCTGTTGCACGTTTGCGCCGATTCGTTTATGCGTTATTTTATTTGGCCACAAAATGATGAGCGGTATTTTTATTATTTCATCGTACAGCTTCGCGTTTAACGAAGTCGATGCATGACCAACAAACCCATGTTCAAACAACTCTTCTCCATGGTCGGAAGTAATGATAATTATCGTATCTTCGTACAATTCCCATTCCTTCAGTTTCGCGGCCAGTCTCCCTATATAATCGTCCAATGGCAGTAACTGGCTATCATACAAAGTAACCGCAAGACTTTTATCCTCATCGGTAAAAACAACGGCATCATGCTTGATAACCGACTTTGTTTTTATCAGTGAAATTCCTTCGGATTCATTCGCAGGTTTCATCCCATCAGCTTCAGCAATTTCCTTGCGGTAAAAATCCGGGGGATTATAGGGCAAATGCAGTCCGTGATAATGATACCATATAAAAAACGGTTGATCTTTGTATGCGTGTAATAATTTCAACAAATCCTCGCCTTCTTTTCCCCCGAATTGCCCTTTTTCCACCGCATCAAAACCCAGGTTCCAATAATTGGGGATATCAACAAACCTTGGCAACACGGGCACGGCATATCCGTTATCCCTGAGAATTTCAGGCAATGTCACGACCTTTGTATTCAGCGAATCTCCCCGGGCTTCCACCTTATGGGTAAACGGATATAAGGAAGTAAATATCGAAATCATCCCGGGCGTAGTCCATGCCGACTGGCTAAATGCATTGATAAACAGCGCTCCCTCTTTTGCAAGGGTATCAATATTCGGAGTCAGGTTTTTAGAATATCCGTAACATCCAAAATGATCGGGACGGCAGGCGTCAATGGTAAAAAGCAGAATATTCGGTTTGCGTTCCATTGCAGATACTTTATCGCAACCGAAATATACTATTACAAATAATGTATAAACAAAACATATTCGTATAGCAGTTTCAATTGTATCATTTAAAAAAGGTGACATTTTCGTTTTTTGGTACCAGTAGTACAAATTTTTAAATCCCGCCAAAATTCATAGCATTATATACTTTTTTTCCCTCACTAAAAAACAATTCTTTTGCGTTCTTTGCGTCTTTGCGGTGAACTATTACAAAATAAGTATGAAACTTGCATCCGCTTTGTCAAATTGATACACTTCCCACGTTGGTAGAGAAAACCTGTTTTTCACAGAGTTTTTCAGAAAATCACCTTATTGCCAATCGCTTAATTTTTTTTTAAAAGGCCGTGTTCAGCAGATGGAAGATAAAAAGAGGTTAAACATACTTATAACTTCAGGACCTACAAGGGGTTATATAGACGACGTCAGATATATAAGCAATAAATCTTCCGGCAGATTGGGGGCTGCAATAGCAACCGAAGCGCTTAAAAGGGGGGCGGACGTCACAATGGCGTACGGCACGGGAAGCATTATTCCTAATATTACTTGCATAGGAAAAGAAACGGGTAACCGGCTTACCCTCATTGAAATAGAAACGCTACAGGATCTGTCAAAATTATTCCGGGAAGGTTTACAGGGGAAAGTCTTTGACGCCGTTGTCCACGCCATGGCGGTGCTGGATTATATCCCTGAACAACCGGTCGAAGGAAAAGTGTCTTCCCATAGCAATGAGATTACCGTACGGTTTATAAAAACCCCGAAAATTATAAAGTTAATAAAAGAGCTTTGGCCCCGTTCGTTGCTTATAAGTTTTAAATTAGAAGCGGGGATTCCCCACGATGAACTCATGAAAAGGGCCTATGCCTCCTTGCTGGAAAATAAAGCAGATTTTGTGGTAGCAAATGACCAGCATGAAATTTTAGGGGGTAAACACCCCGGTTATATCATTAATTCACATCAGGAACTGGTGGCAACGTGCCATACAAAACAAGATATAGCAGAAAGGCTCATAGATATAGTATATAATCCAACAAAAAATTTCAAAGTACGATTAACTAACGGTGAAACCTTCAACAAATAAAGGGTAATAAAATTCTTGTTTTATCATGATAAAGTGAGTATCATTTTTCCATTGGCCAATATCATTAAACAGTACATTATTTCGCCTGAAATCTTAGTAAAATAGAGGAGGAGACTTTATAATGAAAAAGTTTGTATTTGTATTTGCTTTATCGCTAACATTATCTTCCGCAATGATCGCCGAAAATACCTTTGCTTATCAAATGAAATCGGTGGAAGAACCCTCTCGCGACTACACACATAGTAATTATTCACAGGAACATTCGCACGAAGCACAAGACGAGGGCGGCTATTTTCTTGCCGGGAAAATTGCAGAAACAATGAACAGTGGCGGCTATACGTATCTCTGCATTGATGACCACGGGGAAAAAACATGGGTAGCCATACCGGAAACAACCGTATCCGTGGGACAGGAGGTTGTTCTGCAACCAGGTTTCGAAATGACCGGCTTTGAAAGCAAGACCTTGAACAGAACATTTGACAAAATTATTTTTTCCAACGGTCTGGCGGATGCAGGGCAAGAAGCTCCTTCATACACTACCAAAGGCAGCAAGGGTATCAGCGTTTCAACAAACGAAAAGATCTCTGTGGAAAAAGCTCAAGGGGGAGACGCTTATACCGTAGAGGAACTTTATGAAAACAGTGAGAAGCTTAATAAGAAAAAGGTCATCGTGAAGGGTAAAGTGATTAAAGTTTCTGTTGGCATTATGGGGAAGAACTGGCTGCATCTTCAGGACGGAAGCGGAAGCCAGGATAAGAATAATACAGACCTCGTAGTCACCACAAAAGACCAACCTTCTGTCGGCGACATTGTGACGGTGAGCGGCACTCTCTATAAGGATAAAGATTTCGGCAGCGGTTATAAATATAATGTAATCGTGGAAGAAGCAACAGTAAAGAAATAAGGGGGGAAAAACCAGCTTGTTAAGGATGGATTTCAGGGATGCGTAATGGTGCACGCTTCTTTTGTAATGTATTCATGCCCTAATAGGCAAAATATTCTTTATTATCATTTCAGGCTGTCCGGGAATTCAGTTTTTCGCAATATTCTCCTATAATAAGTCATGGTATATTAATAGTTGGATTTTTGCGGGATTTTGTATTCCCGGACAGCCTGTTTTCTTTTAAACACCGGACAGTTTCCCTCTCTACCGCTGATATTTTCATCTCTTTCCCTGATACCAAAATTGCCGTAAATAAAACCCCTCCACCAACGCATT
>MHYI01000150.1:3714-4858 GCA_001828295.1 Planctomycetes bacterium RBG_16_41_13
AAACAAAGAAATTCCTGATAAGGTACTGATATTAGGGTTAATGATTGACTTCATTTTGAAAAATGATTAAAATCCCCAAGCGCCCACACCACCTATGATAGAAACTCAGGTAAAATCCATGCGCAAGTAAAATTCTAGTAACTAAAACAGACGATTAGAAGAAAAGGAACTGCTATGAGTATCCTTATTGTGGATGATTCTCCAGACGTACATTTTCAACTCAAATTTTTTCTGAATTCCAACGGTTATCAGAAACTTACCTTTGCCCAATCAGCTTCTGAAGCATATGCATGTTTAGAGATAGTTAAACAAGAACCGGCCGGCAATAAGTTTGACCTTATACTAATGGACATAGTTATGCCCGAAATTGACGGCATTGAGGCATGCCGCCGGATAAAAAAATGTGAAAACCTTAAAGATATTCCCATTATTATGGTAACGGGCAAGACCGACATTGAATACTTACAAATAGCATTTTCCGAAGGCGCCGTAGATTATATAACGAAACCTATTAACAAGACAGAGCTGCTTGCACGGGTACGATCCGTTTTAAGACTGAAGCATGAGATTGACCACCGCAAGGCCCGTGAAATGGAATTGCTTGAAGTAACACGACAACTCGAAGCTGCGAATCAAATGCTCATGCACCTTTCTTTTAGCGATGCGCTAACCGGAGTGGCCAACCGGCGGTCTTTTGAAAAATTATACCGTAAGGAATGGGGACGCGTTGCCAGACATTCCAGGCCGATGTCTTTGATTATGGCAGATATTGATTGCTTTAAACTCTTTAACGATTCGCATGGCCACCAGCATGGTGATGAATGTATAAAACAGGTTGCAAAGGCATTAAGGAATGCACTGAAAAGGCCGGGTGATTTTGTCGCCAGATACGGGGGAGAAGAATTTGTTGTGGTCTTGCCTGATACGGAATTAGAAGGGGCGTGCCAGGTAG
Source organism: Planctomycetes bacterium RBG_16_41_13 (assembly GCA_001828295.1). The sequence goes on from MHYI01000150.1 coordinate 4,667, forward strand.
CAGAAAATATACGTATAAACATTGATGCGCTAAAAATTGCCTTTCAGGAGTCGCATGTTTGCGACCGGGTTACCATCAGTATGGGCATTGCAACGATGATTCCCGATCTGGACTCAAAATCTGACATTTTGATTGATTATGCGGACAAGGCATTATACCTGGCAAAAAATGAAGGGCGTAACAGGGTTAAAA
>MHYI01000150.1:4933-6614 GCA_001828295.1 Planctomycetes bacterium RBG_16_41_13
GCAAATTGCAGATTGAGGATTGCAGATTGAGGATTGAGGATTGAGGACTGTTTTCGGGAGGAAAATTTGTATTATGTATAATATAAAAAAAAGTAGTAAAATACCGCTGCCTGCGAATGGGTACTTCATGACATGCTTAATTTTCATATTTTTTGTTACACTCTCTTCCCTCTGTATAAATAAACTTTATGCTGCAGACGGCGTTGTATTAGACAGTATGGAAGTCGTATCGGCCGGCAGGGGCGGCGTGAATATATCGCATGCCGATAATGGGGCATTAATCCACGATAATCCCGCCGCGCTCGTTAACATGCCATCCGGAAAATTGATCGACCTTAACGTTGAGTTTATTTATCCTGAAGTTCGCTATGAAGACCCCGTTGATTTTGACCACACAAAACACGAGGTCTTTATCATCCCATCATTTTCGTTCGTATACAAAAAAACAGAAGAGAGCAGATTTGCTTTTGGAATCGGCGCTTTTTCTCCTGCCGGTTTTGGAACGGAATACCGCCTGGAACACCTCATAAACCGCAGTACAGAGGCGGGAGATATGCCTGTGAGTTTTGGCGACCAAGTCTACCGGTCTGAGGCCTCATTGGTAAAAATATTAGCATCGACGTCTTTTAAGGTAAATGAAAGCCTTTCCCTGGGTTTTTCAGTTGGCCCGGCATTTCAGAAGATTGAACTTGAAATGCCCTATACATTTCAGACCGGGGCATTGTCCGGTGTGGGCGTGCTGGGCGAAATGGACGCACATGACAACTTTGGGCTCGCCTACACATTTGGCGCCCAATACAAAATTTCTGAAAATACGGTTGTGGGGTTTTCTTATGTCAGCGAATCCAGGGCTACGTTAAAAGGTGAGGCCGATATATCCCTTCCTGACGAGGCGCCTGAAAGCGCCTTATTTAACAATAAAAACGCCGAATACGATATAAGTACCAGGTTTGAATGGCCGCGTTCCATAGGCATGGGAATATCTCATAAGATGGGTATGTCTCATGGATTTTCATTTGACGTATTGTGGTTTGACTGGGCATCGGCCTTTGATAGTTTGGACATAAAATTATCCGATGGAGATAATGCCGAATTTAATGCCGCATTAGGCGAAACGATCAGGGATTCCTTTCCCCTTGATTGGGATAGTTCATTTGCATTTCGGTTTGGGTACGAATATTTTCTGAAGGGAAGCAGCAATAATATTATTCGCGGCGGGTATATCTACAATGAAAATCCCGTGCCGGATGATACGCAGATACCGCTTATCCCCGGTATGTTAAAACACACCTTTTCCGTTGGATACAGCCATAAGTGGGATAAGTGGGAATTCGGCATAGCCTCCCAATTTATGATATCAGACGGGGAGGACGTCAGCTCAAGTAAAATCGTTGGAGGCGACTTTGACGAAAGCACTGTGAAAGCAAAGGCATATTTGTTGTTTCTTGGCATGAAGTATAGATTTTAATATGCAATGTTGGATTCACCTTGTTTCATTTATCCTGCTGAAAGCCCGGGGAGAGTGGATTAAAGCGCCGTCTTTTGTGCTGAATCCACCAATTTCAGAAAAGGTGGATTCTGTAGTAGTCAAAGGAACTCAGGGATATGCTTAAAGTTGTTTTAAAGACATTTGATTTACGGGAATTGCTCCACATAATACCAAAAGAAGATTATTTACTTG
>MHYI01000150.1:6628-8881 GCA_001828295.1 Planctomycetes bacterium RBG_16_41_13
CAGATTATTTACTTGTCCTTGAAGAGGCAAAATATTTTATGGAAGATTCCGTTATCAGCGAGATTCACGCAATGCTCGATTCCTTTTCCAAAAATAAGATTGCATCCAGATTAAATAATGGGTTTGAGTTTGATCGCTGATCTTTACCATAAATGGCGGAGTTAACAGAAGAATCCAATGATAACCATAGAAAACTATACAATCACGGGTGAACTTTACAAAGGCAAAAGGACTGTTGTTTATAAAGGGTATTCCCTGAAAGAAGATACTCCGGTAATACTGAAAACGATACAAGGTGAACACTTTTTCCCGGAAGACATTGCAAGATTAAGACATGAGTATGAAATCACCAATGGCCTGGATATTGAGGGAATTGTACGGTCATATGGATTGCAGAAATATGGAAACGGCCTTGTCCTGGTACTGGAAGATTTTGGGGGTATTTCTCTTAAAAAATTTATTCATTCCCACGGTATTGAAACAGATGTTTTCTTAAATATAGCGATCCAGGTAGTAAATACACTCTCAGCCCTTCACAGACACAGCATTGTACATAAGGATATAAAACCTTCAAACATCATTTATAATCCGGAAAACGGGCAGGTAAAAATAACCGATTTCGGCATCTCCACCATCCTTTCCAGAGAATACCAGACAGCCGTCAATCCCAACATATTAGAAGGCAGTTTATTCTACCTGTCACCGGAACAAACCGGCCGCATGAACAGGGCAATTGATTATCGCACGGATTTTTATTCATTAGGCGTTACCTTTTATGAAATACTTACAGGACGGCTGCCGTTTCAGGCAAATGATCCCATAGAATGGATCCATTGCCACATTGCCAAAATACCCGCGCCACCTCATACTGTAAATGCGAAAATCCCTTTGGCGCTATCCGGGGTTATTATGAAACTGCTTTCCAAGACTGCCGAGGAACGGTATCAAAGCGCTTACGGCCTGAAGATGGATTTGGAAAAGTGCCGGCATCTGTTGAGTACAAATGCACTAGCCACAGCCTTCAGTCCGGGGACACTTGAATGCTTTGTCCCGGGAGAAAATGACAGACCTGAAACCCTGCAAATCCCGCAAAAATTATACGGCAGGGATACCGATCTGGCGACGCTGATGGCTGCCTTTGACCGGGCCAGCGAAGGTGCGGCGGAGATGATGCTCGTTTCGGGTTATTCAGGCATAGGGAAGTCAAGTTTGGTAGGTGAAATTCATAAGCCTGTTGTAAGGCAGAGGGGGTATTTTGCCGCAGGCAAATTTGATCAATTTCAGCGCAATATCCCGTACGCATGTCTTATCCAGGCATTCCGGGAGTTAGTTCGCCAGTTATTGACGGAAAGTAAGGAAAAAATAACTCACTGGAAAGATAAACTTCTGTCCGCCCTTGGCACAAACGGCCAGGTAGTCGTAAACGTCATCCACGAAGTAGAATTGATTATTGGAAAACAACCGGAGATGCAGGAACTACCCCCGGCGGAATCTCAAAACCGTTTTAATATGGTCTTTCGGAATTTTGCACGTGTTTTCGCACAAAAAGACCATCCGCTGGTTTTGTTCCTGGATGATTTGCAATGGGCAGATTCTGCCTCTTTAAAGCTGATACAGCTTCTCACAACTGACCCTGACACACAACATTTGTTAATAATCGGCGCTTACCGGGATAATGAAGTCAGCGGTACGCACCCATTATTATTAACGCTGGATGCAATCAGAAAGACAGGGATTACGGTTAATCATATTTACCTGAGTCCGTTTGATACCAATTGTGTAAACCAATTGATTTCTGATACGCTGAAGTGCAAAAAAGAAGATTCGCTGGCACTGGCAACTCTCGTAACCAGTAAAACGGCAGGCAATCCTTTTTTCGTCAATGAATTACTGAAGAAGCTGTACCACGATACATTACTGGCATTTGATGCAAATACCGGAACCTGGTTGTGGGATACCTGCCGGATTGAAAACGTGGGGATTACGGAAAATGTGGTCGAGCTGATGGCGGCCAGAATCAGGGAACTTTCTGAGAATACACAGGACGTATTAAAAATTGCCGCCTGCATAGGCAATGAATTTGATTTAAGAACTTTATCCATTGTTTGTGAAAAATCAAACCGGGAAATAGCCGCTGAACTATGGGTGGCTTTGCAGGAAGGACTTATTATCGCAGAATCAAGTTTCCGGATTGAAGATTGTGAAGTGTTGTATTACAACCCGGATTCCGAAGAAGAAAACCAGGGACGTAAT
>MHYI01000150.1:8952-10487 GCA_001828295.1 Planctomycetes bacterium RBG_16_41_13
AAAGAATACTCACCTGAAAATTGGGCGGCTCATATTAAGAAATATCAATCCTGAAGAAAAAGATGAAAAAATATTCAACATTGTTAATCAATTGAATTATGGAAAAGAATTGATATCTCAATCCGGGGAAAGGATTGAATTGGCCAACCTTAATCTAACCGCAGGAAGAAAGGCTAAAATATCCACCGCTTACGAACCGGCGTTAAAATATTTAACCGTTGGTATGCAATTGCTTGATGAACATAACTGGCAAACCATGTATGAATTGACTACCGCACTCTATAGGGAACGTGCAGAATGTGAATATCTTTGCGGCAACTTCAATGAGGCGGAAGGTCTTTTTGACATACTCCTGAAAAGAGTAAGAACAAGACCGGAAAAGGCGGATATTTATGCCACAAAGATCGTCCAATATACGAATCAGGGAAGATATAAGGAAGCGATTGCCATAGGGCGGGAAGGGTTGAAATTGTTTCATGTCTCTTTGCCTGACAAACCAGGCAAGATTGCAATAATGCATGAATACCTGAAATCAAGGTGGCATTGCTTTAAAAGAAAACGTGAAGGGAAAAAGAACATCAGTGACCTGTTTACCTTGCCGGTTATGAGTAATCAGGACGCACTGGCTGCAATGAAAATACTGAAGGAACTGCCCGCCCCCTCATACTTTCTGAATATGGATATGTTTGCATTTGTTAATCTGAAAATGGTTAATCTTTCTCTGAAATATGGGAATACGGACGTTTCATCATTTGCTTACAGCACGTATGGTATGATCCTGGGAGGGGTATTTGGTAATTATGAGTCCGGCTATAAATTTGGAGAATTGGCGCTAAAACTCAACGAGAAATTCAACAACACCGCAATTAAAAATAAGCCCCCTTTTGTGTTTTATACCTTTATCAATCACTGGAAAAGGCACACAAAGGAAGATATTGATTCACTGCTGAAGGTATATCAGGCAAGCCTGGACTGCGGTGATTTGATTTATGCCGGATACGCCCTTGTCATAACCATCATGAAGATTGCGGTAAGCGGGCGCAATTTAAATGACGTCCTTACAAAAGCGAATACATTTCTTGATTTTGTAAGTCGTATAAAAGACCAAAACTCTGCCCACTATATCAACATTATAAAACAAATGGCGTTATGTCTGAAGGGGTCTACAACAACGCCCGCCGGTTTTACCGATAATGACTATAACGAAGAGGAACAGGTAGCTCTGATGCGAAAGAATAACGACATCGTTCCCTTGCACTGGTATTATATTTTTAAATTACAGGTATTATACATCGCCGGGGATTACGCCGGCGCCGTCAGGATGGCAATAGAATCGGACAAAATGCTGAAGGTCTCTCTAAGCCAGCTCTATCTCGCAGAGCACTATTTTTATTATTCACTTGCATTGACAGCGCTTTATCCTGCTGCGACCCGTAAGGAAAAGAAAGGCTGCCGGAATATACTGAAAAGGAACCAAAGAAAGCTCAAAAAATGGGCGCATCACTGTCCTGAAAATTTTTCTCATAAATACCTGC
>MHYI01000150.1:10553-10729 GCA_001828295.1 Planctomycetes bacterium RBG_16_41_13
CCATTCAGTCTGCCAGAAAGAATGAGTATACACAAAATGAAGCCATTGCACAGGAATTGCTGGCCGGGTTTTGCCTGCAAATGGGATATGAGACGTTGGCCCGGAATCATATGCCGGGCGCCTATTACGGTTACCTGAGATGGGGGGCGGATGCGAAGGCAAAGGCATTAAAAGAA
>MHYI01000151.1:0-258 GCA_001828295.1 Planctomycetes bacterium RBG_16_41_13
TGAGAAAGGTTTTAGGGGATGGTACCCGGAAATTTTTGGATTATATGATTGAGCTAAAAGGAAAAAGGCCAGAGCTGTTCTACGACCTTTTAACCGACTATGAATTATCATCACGCAGAATAACTCCGATAATGCATGAAAGATAAAAAGTGTAACACTTTAGCTTTTATTTCTTGTTGAGTTCTGGCTATGCCGGTTTAGGATGTATGTATTGATGAATACGGTATTGGGAAGGTTATATTAGGAGATCAAAAATGG
>MHYI01000151.1:306-592 GCA_001828295.1 Planctomycetes bacterium RBG_16_41_13
CTGCCGCAAAGGCACGGAGAGAGGATCCGGATGCGGAGATAACGCTTATTACCGAAGAAGAGGATATTTCTTACGCTTCATGCGGCACGCCATATTATATCTCAGATATAATAAAAGATAGTTCATCTCTCATAATAAGAACGCCTGATTATTTTATCAAAATGTTGAATACAAATGTTTTGACAGAACATAGGGTTGAAGCAATTAACCCTGGCGGCAAGGATATTGCCATCAGGAATCTCAAGACAAACAGTGCTGCTTCCCTCCCATATGATTGCCTTGTTTT
>MHYI01000151.1:823-1535 GCA_001828295.1 Planctomycetes bacterium RBG_16_41_13
TCACATTGACAAAGACATAGCGCTCCTTGTCCAAAACCATGTCAGGGCAAAGGGCGTGCAGATACATGAAGATGATGAGGTGATAAAATTTGAAGCCGATTCAGAGGGCAATGTTGCAAAGGTAATTACAAAAAAACAAACTATTTCTGCGGAAATTGTGCTGCTTGCTACGGGAATTAAACCTAATGTAAGCCTTGCAAAAAAAGCAGGAATAACCATTGGACAAACGGGCGCAATACAGGTAAACGAAAGGCTCGAAACAAATATTCCCGATATTTATGCCGTTGGTGATTGTGTTGAAATGACACATATGGTAACAGGAAAACCTGTGTGGATACCTCTGGCGACAACAGCAAACAAACACGGGCGCATTGCCGGGATAAATATTTGCGGCGGGAACGACACATTTCCCGGAGTGATGGGAACGTTTATTGTGAAAGTATTTGATTGGACAGTTGCGAAAACCGGCTTATCGGAGAAAGAGGCAATTAAGAATGGATTTGACGCCGTGTCCGTTATCGTTCCCTCCCACGACAAGCCCCATTATTATCCCGGTTCGAAGCTGATTATTGTTAAATTAATAGCGGAAAAGGGAAGCGGCATTTTGCTTGGCGCTGAAATTGCCGGGGAAGGTGTGGTTGATAAAAGGATTGATGTTGTTTCCTCCGCTTTGATGGGAAAGGTTACCGCCGGACAACTGTCAAAATATGAC
>MHYI01000151.1:1687-1833 GCA_001828295.1 Planctomycetes bacterium RBG_16_41_13
TTATTAGACGTCCGTACAAAGCATGAGTACGATAAAGGACATATTGAAGGCAGTCTTCACATTCCATTAAACGAACTGAAATCAAAGAGCGGCGCATTGGATAAAACGAAAGAAATCATCACTTATTGCGGCGTTGGTTTAAGGGC
>MHYI01000151.1:1912-2174 GCA_001828295.1 Planctomycetes bacterium RBG_16_41_13
TATGCAATTGAAAAATAAAGTATCCGCCTGAGATTTACGAATTACGAATTACGAATTACGATTTGGGATTTGGGATCTAAATCGTAAATCGTAATGGCCGCAAAAAGGCGCAAAAGGCGCAAAAAGACACTAAAAACTAAAAATTCATTTTAAACTAAGAGGAAACCACAGACTTCGTCGTGAGAGCTTTGTCGAACGATCACACAGATTTCACAGATTGAAAAAATCGTAAATCGTACTTCGTACTTCGTAAATGAGTGCC
>MHYI01000151.1:2243-3136 GCA_001828295.1 Planctomycetes bacterium RBG_16_41_13
TCTTAAAAAGCCAGAAAGTGGTCATGCCGGGAATGAGCGCTTTTAAGAGAACCCTTAACCTGCCGGCTGCGTTGAAAACCTGGAGATCATTGATTTCAAATTTTTCCACAGTAGATTCTGTGAGAAGCCAGTCCTTGTAATTGTCATTGTACTTGAACCCTAATACTTCCTTGTTACGAACTCTGGGGTATTGCGTATAATTTTCCAATACCCACCAATAATAATTTTTCAGATAAGTATGGTTTTGTATGTCCGTGTCTTGTAATGCCGCCACCATGAAATCTATCATCACCTCCCAAATAGCCCCCCATCCGTGATATTCGTTTTTGCCGATAAGGTTCCACGGAGAAAGTGTTTTTGGATTGATTCCCCTGCTTTTTTCGGCAGGCGTCAGCAACAATTCGTAGCCGTTTTTATTTGCCAGCATGGGATTGGCTACGGTAAAACCGAGGCTTTCACCATTTCTATCTATGATTGCCAGACCACCCAGGGATAATGGAAGTTCTACGGGCAGTATCAATTCTTTTTCTATGTGTTCCTTTCTCATAGACTTTGTAAATGCCTCAAAACCCAAATCGCTATGCATGATAGGAATCGGATTTCTTTCTTTATCGAGGGCCATGGTGTATGTGTGAATGCCGTTGGGAAAGGGATTTCCATCAGGAAGAAAAAATTTATCCGGCAGATGCTCAAATTGATATTGCATATTGTTTTCCCATTTCCGGTCATCTAAAAAATCTTCTGCCGTAAACCACACCCTGCCTTGTCCGTGTTCCCTGAGATAGTAGCCAATCTTCATTTTTTTCAGGTCCTGAATTGATTTTTCGTGGTTTTGCGGGTCGTTGTAAAAGCTTTTTAAACGGGTACGCCACTCTTCTAACGAGTATGAAATC
>MHYI01000151.1:3161-3501 GCA_001828295.1 Planctomycetes bacterium RBG_16_41_13
TAAGGGTCGTAATTGTATTACCAGGCGTACCGGTGGTCATATGAAGAAATGTTTCTGTGGGTTTAAAACAATGGTTTGGATAGAGAGTCTGAATTTTATTCAGGAAAGTTAAAAGAATGTCCTTTTTTTCTTTGTTGCCGGTGAATGATTCTAAGAGACGGAGTAGATGGGGAATCCATACTGCATTTACATCATAGGAATATGTGCCTCTTGAAAAACTATTTACCGCATCCCTCCAATTGGCGGAACTGGGGTCGTTTATTCGCTTTAATGGGACAAGGTCATTGTTTTCAATAAGGGTAAGCGCTCTGTTTAAATTACGAATGATTACCGTTGCATT
>MHYI01000151.1:3511-9195 GCA_001828295.1 Planctomycetes bacterium RBG_16_41_13
AATGTCTCGTCCGGTGCGGTACAATTATAGCGATTTTCGCTGTCTTTATGGTTTAAAAAATCTTCAATATCCTTGCAACTCATTTCGTTTAACAATTCAAAGGTTGAGATAGCTATTAAGAAATCGGTATCGGCCATACGGTAGTCGTAGTGGGCTTCATTTTCTTTCAGGACACGGGAGTCTGTTTCGTGAGCGCCCTCACCCGACTGGTTTGAACGATTTAAGAGTTGTTGCACTATTTTTTGCTGAACAAATACAGTAAGAAACGGTTTAAGCAACAAATGGGTAAAGACGGTATCCCTGCCAAAATAGGTGAGATATGTAAACGCTCCTGCCAGAATCATGTTGTTCATGATCAAAAATGAAAGTGAACGGTAAGAAATTTCAAGCATATTTAAAAGGCTCATGATCTTTTCATCTATCAAACCCGCCATAGTTTTAGCATTTTGCAAGCGGCGGATACATTCCATGCTATCATTTTTAAAAATGCTTCTTAACGGGAATGGTTTTGGGCGATAGTGCTGCAATGTTGTATTTACCGTGAGTTTTATATCGATCTTTAATGAGGAGTTTGATTTTGAAGGTATTATTTCAAAAACAGGACACAGGATTTCGATAATATAAAGGTCTTTTTTAGAAGCATTCAAATATCGCTTGTATTGATGAGGCAGGACGCCTGATTTTGCATTGTCGTCGGCTCCGGAAAAGCAATGAAGACTCAAATGCTTTTCCTTAAACCATTCAGGGCTTTTTTTTAATATATTGTTAAGTAATTCCCAGCCTTTTTCTCCCCTGCTGATATTATTTTTGACTTCATCGATGACAAAATAACTCAACACCAGAGGATGTTCGGCCTCTTTTATGATTATTTCTTCTTGTATGCCTTCCACTATTATCTTAAGCCGGTATGTTTCCCCAAGGATGTTCTTGCTGAGGGTAAGAGATATATTGTTTTTATGTCTTTCTATTTTATAGGAGGGAATGATGGGGAAAAGACCGTATGAGTCGTCCTCTAAATACCCGAAAATATCTTTGAGCGCCCGGATATCCGCATTATCCTCAATCATTCTTTGCATATCTCTCAAACTACGTCCATCTCCCAGATAAACGGAAAAGGTAACCGGGTAGTTTCCTGTCACATTTAGACTGAACGAATCAGATATCCCGTAAGTAATATTATTTTTAGTATGAGGACATTTAAGGGGAATGAGTTGAAAGTCGCCTTTTATTGATTCCGGGAAAAATGGAGAAATAATGAATTGCGCAATAATGTTTTTGAATGACGCCAGTAACAGTTCTGTCCGGCTGTTTCTGTTTCGAATCCTCTTTCCAAATACCCCGGTTTCTGCGTCCATTTTTAAGACCGTTTGCGGTGAAATCCATAACGATTCGTTGAAAGCCGGGAAAATTTCAGAGGTTTTTGATTCCGGAAACAGGAAACTATTGTCGTTTAGGAAATGTAGTATCGTTTTTGGAAATGCGCCTTCTACATCACTGACGGTTGATTGTTTCATGAGTGACGTGAAAGAATGGTTATTGTAATGCAAGGGAAACATGGAGATTCTTTGTTTATAGGGAATAGGTTATTCAAAAGACTACATTGATAAAGAAAAGGCGGTATAATGTAACGCACAAAAAAAGAAAAATCCATGATTTATTTTATGCAATCATATGCCAGGAGATACTGTATCAGATTTAACTTGCTATTGATGGTAAAGATGATACTATCCCGTTTTGTAAACAAAAAACAATGCGCGGGAATGAAAAGCAACTCAAGCTTCCCGCTTGAGTGTTAAATAGTACAAGCAGGATGCTTGCGATACAATGTTCTGCGGTGCTCTCTTTCTCATTTTAAGGGTGTCTTATCATGACGAAGAATAATGTAATAACAAGTGTAATAAATTCTCCATCGCTTCCCACACTGCCGGCAGTGGCTTCAAAGATCATATCGGTTTCCACAAAAGAAGACATCAGCATCAGGGAAATTGCCGATTTAATATCAAAAGATGTTTCACTTTCCGCAAAGGTATTAAAGATTGCAAATTCAGCGTTTTACAGTTTTCCCTTTAAAATAAGCTCGATAAATCAGGCGGTATCACGTATCGGTGCAAATGCGATACGAAGTCTGGTGTTATCGTTTTCATTTCTCTCTGTCAAAGGGGTTAACGATGCAAAACATTTTAGTTATGAAAAATTTTTGGAAAAGTCCCTTTCTTCAGCAGTAGCGGCGAAGCTAATTATGGGAGAAATAGATAAAAATGATCTCGAAGAGGTTTTTATTGCCGGGCTTCTGAAAGAAATTGGAGAATTGATCATTGCCTGTACTTTCCCGCAGTTGTACGATCAGGTTTTTTCACAAGGGATAATTGATATTATTGATGCGGAAGAATTACTGGCACAGGAAGAAAAGATTATAGGGGCTGACCATGTTACGGTAGGGTATGAAGTTGCAAAAAATTGGGGGTTCCCCTCCGTATTGTTAATTCCTATCCAGTATCATCACTCTCCCGGGAAATATAAGGGAAATGATAAAAAGTTAAAACTCAATGCAAATGTGGTCTATCTGTCGGGGTTAATGGTAAATATTCTGTATTCAAATAAACCAAAGGAGTTCCACAGTAAATTTATTGAGGAATCCCGCACGATACTTGGTTTTAATGACAAAACAATAACTGATATATTAACGAATGTTGATGGCGAGATTGTACAGGTTGCGGAGTATTTTGGATTTAATATGGAAAAACCTAAACCGGTAGAAGATATATTACTGGAAGCAAACGCAGCCCTCAGTGTAATAAACCTGACCTATGACCAGATGAACAGGGAGCTTGTTACGACAAAAATACAACTGCAGAAATTAGCCAGAGAATTGGAAGCAAAAAACAAAAGTCTTGAAAATCTTGCGAATATCGATGGATTGACGGAGGTGTATAATCATCGTTTTCTGCAAACATTTCTTGAAAAAGAAATCAGCAGATCGAAACGAAAACAGGCTAATTTCTGCCTGGTGTTGATAGACGTGGATAATTTTAAAAGTTTTAATGACTTGTATGGACATCAAACAGGCGACTTCATTTTAAAGGAACTGTGCAAACTGCTGACGTTATGTTTGCGGGAATATGATATCCTTGCCCGCTATGGAGGCGAAGAGTTTGCCGTCGTTTTAGCTGATACAAAAGTGGACGCAGCCGTTATTGTTGCCGAAAGGATGCGTGAAAAAGTAGCGAAACATATATTCATAATAAATAACATGAAATATAATGTTACGGCAAGTTTTGGAGTCGCGGAAATTGCGCCGCACGTTGACACATTAAAACGAAGCGATCTCATAGACAACGCAGACAAGGCATTATTAGAATCAAAGAAAAAAGGGAAAAACAGGGTTACCGTCTGTAGCCAAAAGAAAAAGTGGTTCAGATAATAACAGTAGGGGCAAATGCTTCGCCCCTACACGGCTATGGTATGATTTGCCAAAACCTCTCTGCATGCATGAAACACATCATTAGCGCTTATCTTTTTCATGCATATCATGGTATCGCAGTTTCCTTTGTAACAAGGAGAGCACTCAACATGGGCGACTAGCGATTTCCCCCTGCCATAAAGGTCGATTTCCTGATAACAGGTAGAGCCAAAAAATGTGACGATACATTTTCTTAATGCAATAGATAAGTGCAAGGCAAGGGTATCTCCGGTAACGATGAGATGGCATTGATTGATCAATCCCATAAATTCTTTCAGGCTGTGATGGCATCCGCTGTCAATAACGTTCGATGTGGTTCCGGAGGCGATTTCCCGATTTCTTTCCACTTCTTCAGGCCCGCCTAAAAGCAATATTTGAGCATTCAGGTCATTCTGCAATTTGTCTGCGAGTTCAACAAAACTTTGGATTTCCCATCGTTTTGTGGCAAATCTTTTTCCAGCCCCGGTGTTCAGGCCGATAAGTAATTTCCCATGATCAATACCAAAATTGCTTAAATGATTTCTGGCATACGTATTATATTTATCGGGAAGGGTGATAATATACTCGCCGTATTTTTCAGTAACCCCGAGCGCTTCAAAGATGAGTTGCTGATAGGTCTTTGTGTTTTGCCGGAACTTGAGTTCGTCAGAAACGCCCAATCGCAGCAAATGATTTGCTTCCTTGTTCAAAGAATAAATGTGTCCTGTGCCGGAGAGGGCGAAACCGAGTTTGACGTCGGCCTTGACCATTGCAGCAAGGCTGGTGGCAGTCGCATCTTTGTCAAGACATATCAGTAAATCAAATTTTTCAACCTGTAGACGCAGGGTGTTTTCAAGGGTAACGAATAATAAACGATCGATAAAAGGGTTATCTTCCAGCACAGGAAGTGAGGAACCATCTGTTATCCATGTAATATAAGATAATGGATATTTTTCTTTTAAAACAGGAAGAATCGGCGTAGTTCTTAATACATCACCGATGGCAGCTAATTTTATAATCAAAATCTTTTTTCCCATTGAGGCATATTTTGGGCAACTTGAATCTATGGGGCAATCAAGTTTAAACCTACATGGTTTCTCGGAAGCAAAAAAACGGCAATCAAAGTCTTTTGGCATCATAGTATTTTCCTGGCGTATGGATAATCATATAATTTAACGTTTAGGAATTTCAAAGTTGTAGGACGAAGCGATTGCTTCGTCACGAGCGAAGTGGCACTTCGCGCTACATCTAAAAAGTCGCCAAACAATTCATCAACAAAAGGCAGCAGTTTAACATCACTACCAAATAAAGTATTAGAGATTTCCGGTATCTGATAAAACAACTTATTCACAAATCACCAACCATTATAAAAGCCAATTAGCCAATAAAATCAGGCCAAAGTAATTAAAAAAGCAATCAAAACCATCAGGATTATGTTATCAATCAGGCGTGTCTTGCCTATCTTAACTGACAGGGCGGCAACGTCGCCACTCCGCACTTCCGTCACCGCCTCAAGTGTCCCGGAATTGACTATTGAAAGATAATCTATCCTGGCTGATTTACAATTATTAATAACCTTTTCCATTTCCAATTTAATTTCTCCGGCATTCTTTTCGCCTGCATTTACCATGTCCTTTGCCTTTATCAGCGCCTGATACAAACACCGTGCATCTTTCTTTTCTGTATCGCTGAGATAGGCATTTCGTGAACTTAACGCCAATTCTTCCTTGTTCCGCACTGTTGGAAGTACTTTTATATTGACATCTAAATTCAAATCGGCCGCCATTCTCCTGATAACAACTGTTTGTTGGAAGTCTTTTTGACCAAAGTAGGCACTATCGGGTTGTATGAGATTAAATAATTTCAGGACAACAGTGGCAACGCCCCTGAAATGTCCGGGACGCGATTTACCGCACAGTTTGTCCTCTAAATGCTCAGGAACAACTGTTGTACAGAATCCGTCAGGATACATTTCCGATGCTCCTGGATTGAATACGACGTCTACCTTCTCTTTTGAAAGGAGTTCGCAATCATTGTCAAATGTCCGTGGGTATTGAGCAAAATCTTCATTTTTTCCGAACTGTATGGGATTGATGAAAATACTCACAACCACGGAATTATTTTCCGTCCTTGCCTGTCTTATCAGACTCAAATGGCCTTCATGTAAAGCGCCCATTGTAGGTACAAAACCAATGCGCAAATCATTTTTCTTTGCCGCTTTTACTATCGACCTGATTTCGTCTAA
>MHYI01000152.1:0-264 GCA_001828295.1 Planctomycetes bacterium RBG_16_41_13
CGGTATTCAGCAGTTCCATTGTTCCCACTATCCAGGCAAATGCCCCTCCTCTGTCTATATCCGTAACGAGCAATACCGGCGCAGAAGCCATTTTCGCCATTCCCATGTTAACAATATCGCCGTCTTTCAGGTTTATTTCCGCCGGACTTCCCGCTCCTTCTATAACGATAATATCAAATTGCCGTTGTAAGGCAGCGTAGGCATCCTGTATAACCGAAACCAACGCTCCCTTTTTTTGATAATATTCTTTTGCCGTCATATTCC
>MHYI01000152.1:381-15420 GCA_001828295.1 Planctomycetes bacterium RBG_16_41_13
CGCGCCCCATTTCTTTGCCCTCTTTTGTCACAAAAGAATTCAGCGCCATGTTTTGCGCCTTAAAGGGGTCCACGCTAAAACCATCCTGTTTTAATATCCGGCACAAGGCACATACAAGAATACTTTTTCCTACATGAGAACCTGTGCCCTGTATCATTATCGATTTGTTTTTCATAAATAATCACGTTCTTAAGGATAGGACTTTTTTTAATACGTTAATTAACCTTGTATTTTCTTCCCTCGTCCTTACCGCCACACGAAAATACCCGTCGTTAAGTCCGGCAAAGTTGGAACAATCACGAATCGCAATGTCATGCTCCAGCATCCATTTGCGCAAAAGAACAGAATTTATCCCTTCTGCGCTGATTTTAACAAAGACAAAATTCGCCGCTGGTTTATAAGGAATCAATCCGCGAATATTCGACAACTCTTCGTATAAGAACATCCGTTCGTTTCTTATAAATTGTTTACTTGCGGCAATAAACGCATCGTCTTCCATTGAAACCATTGCGGCATATTGGGCAAAGGTGTTGACCGTCCATGGTTCCTTATATTCCATAAGCTTCTCCGCTACGCTTGCATGGGTGACGAGATATCCTATCCTCAAACCGGGACATCCGTAAAATTTTGTAAGAGACCGTACTACAATGAGGTTTTCAAGTGTACCTGCTTCATTTATCACCGTGTATCCCCCCGGCTCATCCACAAAATCCATGAACGCCTCATCTATTACGAACATTACCTCCGAATGCTGTTGTATCATTGCCAATAGCGTATGCTTCTCAATTAATAATCCGGTGGGATTATTCGGATTGCAGAGAAAAAGCATACCCGTATTTTTATCAGGGAAATAATTTTTATTGTAGTGGAAAGAAAAATCGTCTTCGTCATTCAGGGCATACCGGACGACTTCTGCGCCGCTGCATTTTAAAGCCTCTGGAAATTCACTGAAAGACGGTTGCAGGATAATTCCTTTTGCAGGTTTTAAAGCGCGGGGCGCCAGATAAAATAATTCCGTAGAGCCATTTCCTACAACAATCTCGTCCGCGGAATGCGCTATTTTCCGCGCTATATATTTTTTCAGACGGGAACAATCAATATCGGGATAATGCAAGATATCGTCGAAATTTTCGAAAACTGTTTTGTACACGCCTTCCGGATATCCGAGTGGATTAATGTTCGCGCTGAAATCAAGAACTGCGTTTTTTTTATGTATATTGGTATGCTCTCTATATCCGCCATGACCCTTAAACATATTACACTCCGGATTCTATGCCTGAAACCCCGCTTTTAAAAAATACGAAATTCGAAGTACGAAATACGAAACAAATTCAAAAATACAAAATTCCAACCTGCCTGTACGTTGCACGCAGACTGGTGAAAAAAAAGGGGTTTGAACATTTCCCCGGCTTGTTTCCAAACTCTGTTTGGAAACGCAATTGCCTAGAAACTCTGTTTCGGGTATACAGACACGAAACAGAGTTTCATGTACATTGGTGTTCCCAAAAGATGCTTCAACAAGCTCAGCACATGGTTTGGGAACAAGCAGAATCATTTTGTCATTAGAATTTGTTTCGTATTTCGTATTTCACCATATCTGCGGATAAAAAGTATTTTCAGGTGAAAATGTCTGCCATTTAAATTACTCTTCCGAAATATTTAATGCGGCTAATTTTGCCGTATGATTCCCATTCAGTTTTTGTACCAAAAATGTTCTTGCCTCTCCTATGGTAAGGGGTAAATTCGCCATTGAAATGCAATCTTTATCCCTTAACAGCCTCATAAGCTGCGCTATTTGCGGCAATTCGAGATACATCTTCTCCAATTCCTCTGTTTTCGAGAAAACATTTTCCGGAGTGCCTTCACTCACAATATTTCCCTCATACATAACGGCCATCCTGCTCATATAAACAGGCACAACATCTACCACATTTGTTGCCATAATAATGGTAATCCCACATTCACGGTTAAGTCTCTGAAGCAGCCTCATAAGTTGTGTTACTCCGGCAGGGTCTAAACCGCTCGTGGGTTCATCTAGGATAAGAATTTCCGGCCTCATTGCGAGTACCCCGGCAATGCAAATCCTTTTTTTCTGTCCATAGCTTAAATACCCGACAAATTTATCCGCACAGTGTCGCATATTCACAAACGTCAACGCCTCTTCCACTCTCCGCTCAATTTCTTCCTTTGAAAGCCCTAAATTCATAGGCCCGAATGCCACGTCTTCCCGTACTGTTTGAGCAAACAACTGATCATTCGGATCCTGAAACACAATACCTACCCGTTGAACTATCTCACGGGAAGGATACTTCCGTAACGGTCTTCCGTCTAAAAGAACCTCCCCCTCTTGTATTTTCAATAAACCATTGAAATGTTTCAATAAGGTTGTTTTCCCAGACCCGTTTGGCCCGAGGATTGCCAAAAATGCACCCTTTTCAATATCCAAACATACCCCCCCAAGGGCAAGCGTCCCGTCCGAATATTTATACCGGATATTTTTAGCCTGAAGTATTACCATATCCGTATGTTCCCCGCATAGAGAAGAAAAGGGAGAAAGAGGGTCATCCCTGAGAAATAAATATATTCATTTTTACCCAAGGGCTTTAAATGGCAGGTTAATATACATCCCCCCTTATAGCCCCGTGCATACATCGCCTCAGAAGTACGCTCTGCCCTTTCAACAGCGCGGATAATAAGCATTCCCCCCAGAATCCCGAGGGATTTTATCGCTTTTAACCATGAGGCATGCCCTAAACGCGCCTTTTGCGCAAACCAGATCGCAGACACTTCATCCAATAATTGGAAAATGTACCGATACATAAAAGACATAAGTTCCAGAACGGTATCCGGCATGCGAAACCATTTAAGTCCTGCATTTAGCCGGCTCATTGTTGTAGTAAAGGCAAATAAAATTACCAGAGAAATCCCCCCAAGTATTTTGCTTCCGGTTTGCAGCCCGCCAAGAAGACCTTCTTTCTTTAAGGCCATGATATATCCTCCAACGGAAAAAGAAATCCAGTCCTCTTGTCCTTCATGCAACCCCTTGACCACGAGCATCATAACCGCAAATAATAATGGCAATACCATCTTTTTTAGTATAGTCAGAGGAGAAATTTTCAGTGTAAGCAGAAAAACGAACGATATGAAAAGAAAAGAGAAGGACACAAAAACATTTTTTGCCCATACATTTATTGCCAGCATTGACAGGATATAGATCAACTTGACCCTTACATCAATCCTGGTCAACCAGTTATCCCGACGGGCATACCTGTCGGTAAATGTGAGATGAAAAAATCCCATAATGAGACGCCTTCTCTAAAAAACTTTCTCTGCTCTGTGGTTAAAATCCTTTTTGCCGGTCTGGGGCATTACCTCTTAAGATATTGCATTATTTCTCATAAAATATCTTTCTGACGTTAAACCCTATAACAAAACCGCCTATTACACCGGCAAGGGTGAATACAAACAGGAGCAAATCCCCCTGGTCAGTATTAATGTAAGGATCACGGGGTGGACGTCCGTACTGGCTGGCATATTTTCCTACTATGCTCACATCAATTCCGGTCCACGCGCCTTCGCCTTCATCCAAAGGGACTGTCCCTGCTATTTCTGAGACATTTGCCTGATTTTCCCGTTCGGTTGCACGAATCATCTCAAAATTATCTGCATGCGCCGCAGATAAAAATGAAACCATCCCGGCCAAATAAAATAAAAAAAAGATACACACGGTAAATTTAAACAGGTGTTGCATTTTTCTTTATCATCCCAAGTTGAACCAAAATGTCCGGCCTTCTTTTTTCTATAAAAACCAGAATAAATCCTACAACCACGCCTTCCACAATACATAAGACTCCCTGCGAGGTCATCATAAAGACGCCAAATATTTCTGCGGTCGCCCTGAAGAAAGACCCACCATTATTTATCACGAGCAATCCCAGTTCAACAGAGGTACCCAAATAAGTAAATAAATCAGAAATTACCCCTGCAAAGAAGCCGCACCAAAACAACGGCATGCCGCAGCGCCGGGTTATTTTGAACGCGAAAAATCCGGAGAAAGAGCCTAAAATACCCATGGAAAATATATTCCCTCCCAGCGTTGTTAGCCCGCCATGCGCCAAAAACAAGGCTTGGATAAGCAAGGCAATGCCCGCTATCAGTACACTGACAAAAGGTCCCAGCAAAATAGCGCTCATGCCTGTGCCGCATGGATGGGAAGTTGCCATTCCGTTTAATGCTACAACAGGAACGGGGAAGCACGAAAAAACGAATACTGCTGCCCCCAGCATGCCAACTAACGGCAGGTAACTATGCATCTCTCTTTTCTTCCGCTTCACATGGTAAATTCCAATACCTAAAAAAGGAATCGATACGGCAAACCATGTTACCGCCCATTCTGCGGGCAGAATTCCTTCTGTAATGTGCATTGCATATGCAGCCTTATCTGAAACAATAATCACGAGGAAAAAAACTGCCATAATTACCATAAACATTTTTATACTTTTCAAAATTTTCTCCAGTAAAACAAAAAAACCCATACCTTCAATGTTGAAGATATGGGTTTTCTATTTTATCGAAAAAATAAGCTTGCCGCCTATTCTCATAAAAATAATTACACTCAAAAACTTCACCTTCTTTACCATCGAAGATTTCGTGAAGCAATTACAGGCAGGTCTTCTGGCTTCCGGATCGTTCTACTGATCACTCCTTCCCGGAAAGCCGTTTAAACGGCTTTTCCAGTGGCGTTGTGACGTTCGTCCCCGGTTACAGCGGCGGGTCCGCTCCTCGCCGCAAATCCTGTTTTGCGGCATGGATTCCCTTTTTATTTCTGCAATAATGAGAAATCACCTGTAATCGAACATAGTAATAGTAAATAAAAGAGCGGTCTGATGCATGAAAGACTTTCGGGATTCTACTTTGAGCAAGTCAAATTTGTCAAATGGAAAATAAAACGCTTCACTATAAACCATGCATTTTATCAATTGCAGCGTTAATGGTAACCATACAAAACCCTTATATTTGCTCACATATTCTATTGACATGCACACGGTAACTGTATATATTTCAAAAAACCAAATGGATAAACTATTTCCACGAATAATGAGAACCATTAAAAATGTTAGACATTTTAAAATTACAGCTACATTCAGGCAATGCCACGCCAATATCAGTCATTTATGCCATACTCCTTTCGTTTGTGCTTTCAACATTAATTGCAATTACGTATGAGAAGACCTTTCGGGGGCTTTCCTACTCAAGGAATTTTGTACAGGCGCTCATCCTTAGTTCCGTAGTGGCAGCAACTGTTATGCAGGCGATAGGAGACAGCCTTGCAAGGGGACTCGGTATGCTTGGCGCATTGGCAATTGTTCGGTTCAGAACCAATTTCAGAGACCCAAGAGATATTATCTTCATGTTTGCGAGCCTCGCGGCGGGTATTTCTGTCGGAGTCAAAGGGTATACTATTGCGGCAGGCGGCGCTATTGGTTTTTGCGTTATTGCAGTTATCCTGTATTTTTCCCCATTCGGACAAACCAGCTATTTTGACGGCATGCTGCGGTTCAACCTTGAAAACATCCCCTCTGCAAAAAATATGCTTGAAAAGGTTCTTCATGACTATTGTAAAATTTTTGCGCTCATTACACTCCGCGATATGGCGCAGGGCAACCGTCTTGATTACGCCTATCATATAAAACTGAAAAGGGGGAAAAGAAATGATGATTTTATTAATGCCCTTAAAAAGATAGAAACAATAAACGGCGTGCATTTATTAATGCAGGAAAAAACGGTAGAGTTATAAACAAACGTGGGTTTAGGTTACAAACCGGAACCCGCAAATAGCATCTTGAGTAACCTCTCAATAAGTTGAGTGAAACAACCCCCTTGTCCCCTTTATTAATGGGGCTGTACAGTCGGCAGTCTACAGTCGGCAAATTGCAGATTGCAGATTGTGGACTGCCGACTGCCGGCTGTGGAAGGTAGAAATTATTATAAAAACCTCAACTTATTGAGAAGTTACCATCTTGGGTATAATACCGCAGAAGAACCTCGATTATTAAGTACGACTATAACATCTGGAGATAAATGGTATTTTCATTTTCCCGCATTTCAGGCACAGTATAAATGAGAAGCATTAAACCCCTTTATATTTCATGGATTATCGCCGTTGCGATAATTGTAGTAATTTCATTTAATCACCGGAATGAAACAACAACCTTCTATGGCGCTGCGGAAACAAGGGAAATTGTTATTAATTCAAACAGGGCGGTGGAAGTGAAGGAGGTATACGTCCTTCCAGGACAGCAGGTAAATAAGGGTGATCCGCTTGTATTGCTTGCCAGCTCATGGTTAGACAAAGACATAAATGACATCTTCCATAAATTAAAAGAACTTAAGGAGCACTATAACGTTAACAGAAAACTCGTCTCAGAACTAAAAAGCCTGCAAAAATATTACGCTTACAGAAACAATGCCGTTTCTGAGACCCCAATGCAAATCAAAACGGAAGGCCGGGAACAGATCATTGAAGGGCATCTGAAATCGGACGAAAATCCTTTTGAAACCCAAATCCAAAGACTCGGGAAAGAATTGGCGCTTTTAGAGGAAGAAAAACGCAAACTCTCGGTCTTTGCACCTATTTCAGGCAAGGTTAGCACCGTCCTATGCAAGGCGGGGGAACAAGTCTCTCCCCATGACGCCATTTTGAAACTTCACACAGTATCCCCTGGGTTCATAACCGGTTATATACCCGAAAATATGTATGCCATGGTTTACGTTGGGCAGAAAACAAAAATCGTCTCCGCTACAAACCCTTCATACAACCTGACCGGAGAGGTGGTGGCGGTAGGACACAGGACCATAGAATATCCAAATAGATTAAGAAATATACTTTCCGCACAACCGCTTTATGGCAGAGAGGTGTTTGTGGAAATTCCTGAAGACAACCGTCTCTTATTAGGAGAAAAGGTCATTATAATCGTTGAACACGAAACAGGAAAACACACGCCTGAAATAGTGAAAAACTACCACTTTTCGGAAAACAACAGCACCATAGCAACGGTCGCTGAAAAATACCCTGTAAATAATAATCCCGGAGAACCGGTTGCCATACAGGCAGACCAGTCTTTAACCGGCGGCGTTAATATTGAGGCTTCCGGCATTGTCTATCTGAAAGATATAAAAAAATACCTTGTTATCAGCGATACGACACAAAATGATCAATTAATACTCTATGTAATGAATAATAAAGGAAACATCGATGATGCCGTTTATTTAGAAGGTGTAAACAAAATTGACGATATGGAAGCCATTACAACAGATGAAGAGGGAAATATCTTTGTTGTGTGTTCACAAAGCAATGGGGGTAATAAAAAAAAACTTCCGGACAAAAGAAAACATCTTCTGAGAATAAAGCGGAACGGCTACTCTTTTGTATTGGATAAAAAAGTGCATTTATATGACCTGCTGAATGTCGCTGCCGGGAAAGATAAAAATGCACAATGGGCGCAATGTATCGCTTACGGGGACAATGCTATAAAAATGAATATCGAAGGAATGTTTTACCATGAAGACGCCCTTTACTTTGGTTTGAAATGGCCATTAAACAACGGGAAGGCAGTTATCTTTAAGATCAAAAATATTCACGAAGTCTTCGATAAAGAACTGTTAGAGGAAGGAAATATCGAATTATGGAAAGAGTTTGCGCTGCAAAACAATAGTACGAAAACTCCGGCTGGCATATCAGATCTTTCTTTATACCGGAACAATTTATACATCCTTTCATACGGCAAAACCACAATGAACGGAAAAAAGAAAAAAGCCGGCGACTTATGGGTCTATGATTTGAAGAAAGACACCCTCTCACACATGCAGCATTTTGAAAATCTAAAACCAGAAGGCGTTGTCTTTAACCCGGACGACACGACATTGCTGCTCACCTTTGATAACGGGCACAATCATCCTTCAAAAATTATGGAATTAAAAATAGCCGATGATTTATAAATGGGTATGTTTCGTTCAGGTATTTTTTATGTTTAACCGGCAGCAAAGATATATCCAAAAACAAAGCGCCGCTTTTTTTCTCAGGAAAGAACACCCTTTGCCTTTCCTGTTTTTTGCGGTGTTCTTTTCGTCCCTCTTCGTTTCTTTGCCGGTATTATGCCGCAACTCAGCAGGATTTGAGATTGCCATCGGGGATTTTCTGGCTTCGGCCAAAATTGATCTTCTCTTAAAGAATCAGGAAGAAAAGATATCCTATCTCCACACTACTTCTCCAAACACGCCATTCCTCAACAAGGCCGAATTGAGAACCCGGACGGACGAGGGTTTTGACCAGTCCGGACAGCGTTATTCCCTGCGTTTGTATCCTAACGGACAGGGAGAAACAAAGGCAGGGAAAAAGGTATACCATGCAACGGTAAAATCAAATAGAACGCAGTATGACTTGCTTCTGCACAGGGCATTAAAAAAACGGTACATCCTGGTAATAAACTTGTTGAAGGAATTGGATTACCTGGACTTGAAAAAGAAACTAATGCTCGTACAGGAAGATAAAGCGATTGTTTTAAACAGCAGGATAAATACCCCTGATTTCAGGATAACAGAATTGATTAAAGCGAAAGATACTTTGGTTGAGCTACAGATTGAGATTATCGGGCTGGAAAATAAAATAAGCGCCGTTGAGGAATCAATCCGGTCGTGTATGCAGACAGAAGATTCGATTGCGCTTAAAGGGGAAACCTTGGCCGGCGTCGATCTGGTGAGGAAAACATTTCTGCAATTTGACCACCATGTTGACGACGATAACATCTATTTAAAAAACAGCAATTACGATAAAGAAATCGTACAAGGCATGTATGAACTTGAAAAAGCAGAGGGGAAGCGATATATCAATTTCTTTGAGGCCGCATATGATAATGATGAAGGCGGTCGTCCGTCTGATTCAATTTCTTTTGGAGTAGGCATAAACCTTCCCTTCATTCGTTCCAACCGCATGGAGGTTAATCGCAGAAAACTTCAATTTTTATCTGCAAAGGGCGAAAACGAAGAACTAAAAAGGTCTCTGGGAGAAAATGTGCGATTACTTTCCGGTGAAATGAACAACATGTTTCGGCAGTATGATGTGCTTATGGAAGAAAAAACAACGGGCGGCACGGAATCAGCACTAAAAAAATATATGGAAACAGAAGGCATCGATCCGCTAATGCTGCTGGATATGCAGGAAAGCATTGTTAAAACGGACATCCTCATTAAGCAAAAGCAATATGAAATTTACACAAAGTACCTTGAATACCTGGATATTTCAGGACAATTAACCAGACACCCTATTCGAAATTATCTTTCCCCGGACTTAGAGCAAATAGAGTTATAAATATATGTTTGAAGAGACAGCGCTAACCATCCGGAGGCGATACGAGTCGAAATTTGTCATTCCAAAAGAAATGATAGAACCCATTTCGCGTTTTGCCTCCATTTATTGCTCTCCCGACAAACATTCTTCAAATACTGATAATGGTTTTTATTGCATAAACAATCTGCATTTTGATACCCCAGATTATTTATTTCTTATGCAAAGGCTGGACAAATGTAACAAAAGATTTCATCTGAGGATTCGTTCGTATCCCAATTCCAAAAAGTATCTCTGCTTTCTTGAAGTGAAAGAGAAGACCGGGGATATCGTCAACAAATACAGGGCGCCTCTTTATGATGAAAACTGGCGCAGGATGTTTGAAGACCCGGATTATTCATTGTGTGAAGAAAAAGATTTTGACCCGAATTCGTCCAAAACGCATTTCCTGAAGATGGCATATTTCTATAATGCAACGCCTAAAATGTTGTCTCAATATTGGAGGAAGGCATATGTATCCAATGTGAATGAATATGCGAGGGTAACGTTCGACACCGATCTGAGATTTCAGCCGGCAGAGGGGTATTGTATTATTCCGGACGAGAATAAAATGGTTTCACTGGATGACGAAACGCTTTTCGCCCCCGAATGCAACGTCATACTGGAACTCAAGTGTTACACCATGCAGGTACCTTTATGGATGATCGATCTTATCCGGCATTTTAATCTCCAACGGCGGGGTTTTTCAAAATACGTCGCAGGCATTATGAATGTCCTGCAACTTTACAAATATGATTCCGGGGTGAGACAGTCATCATCTGTGTTGTTTTAACACGGAATTAAAGTTATGATTTACGACCAAGGCGCCATTGCTCCAATTCCTTTTTTAATGGCAGCCAATATTCCCGATCTTTTTTCCTTTCGGCGCTTTCTTCTTGCATGAGGAGAGATTCAATTTCTTCCACGTTTTGGTTTAATACTGCTTTAAGCAGTGGCCGGGTAGGTATAAGACTTTTACATAATGCAGCATTTTTCCTTGCTATTTCCATGAGTAAAACAGGAGTCCTGCATTCCATGAGCCAGAAAACGATCTTTTCTTTCCCGGCTTTTCTATAACCCTGCGTGACGTCGGTTTCAATGAGACGGCGAATCATGGGCCAGTCCTTTTCGCGCTGCGTCTTTTTAGCCTGAATTAAATCCGGTAGTGAAAGAATACCCATCTCACCAATCTCCGGCAACTTTACAATGGACCTTCTCTCCCATAATTGCTCAAAATCGGAACAGCCTCGCATTTTAGCCATCATGTCAATGCGCAAGCCTTCTACCCCTTCTGCATTGCAACGGAAATGGCATGCATGACCTCGTCTGAGTACTTGTTTGCCCAGTGGCGGCACAAATATGGTTTCAGCTTTCAAACATTTCAGCGCCTTTTTTATAGCTGAAATGTTCTTTGTATCAATTCCGATAGAAAAATCTATATCACGACTGAATTCAGATCCGCCGTATAAAATGCACGCCTGGCCTCCCATGAGCAGGTATCGAACGCTGCAATTCTGGAAAGTCAAAAGGGCTTTGTGAATCGGGTTCTGGATCAAAACTCCCTCCAAGTTCTAAATATATCGGCCAAAGTTTAGAGCTTTCAATGTATCTCTGTTCAGGTGTTAATTTCGCCCAATCTTCTTGTTCTTCATTAAAAAATAGCTTTAAATTTATTTGCATGGGTAATTTTTCTCTATTCTGAACTATACTCAAGGGGGTTCACAAAATATGATTCAAGAAATGCTATAACTATTTATGTTAACAAAAGTTAAATCTAATTTTAGAAATCCCTATTTGTGAACTCATACAGTATACCGCAAAAATTTTGCGATGGTGAGGGTTGCTTAGAATATTATCGTCGTTCTGTCCGGTTTCCAAAGTTTATGACCCGGTGTGTGGGGGTATTATAATATCTTTGCGACTGCAACTGCAATGCTCGTGCAGCCTGCGACGATAGCAAATATTTTCATGAGCAGATCGGAGTGTGAGGCTTTTATGCGCCATTCCAAAGTAGTCATTTCTGTGTGCATTTCTTTGCGAAACCCATCGAATTGTTTATTAACGCCGTCGAATCTATTATTAACATCATCAAATCTTTTATTAACGTCATCAAATTTTTTATTAATCTCGTCGAATTGCCTGTTTGTGTCTTCGTGCATTCTGCTGATAAAGTCTTTTAAACTCTGCTGTCCGTCAACGTGGGATTGCTCTATAATGTCCGTAAGCACCTCGGCTTGTTCGTGCGGGAATCCGGCCGCTTCTAACTTTCTGATATTGCTGAGTTCTTTGGTTATTGGCATTTTAGTCTCCTGGTGAGAATATTATCATTGTTCTGCCTGATTTTCAACGTTTATCGCTGATTGTGTTTTTTTACAATAGCTAAAAAGCGAGGGTGGGTGGTTTTCTTTCGCCTTACGAATATATTGAATTAAACCGGCCCTTCAAACAACGCGGACACCGGAACAGAGAAGCCCTCCAGAACGCCCTCTCCTTCCAAAACATCCTTATTTGTAAGGAGCTTGTGTGGAGATGAGGAGTGATACACCGTAACGGTTTGCTCTTCCGGGTTGACTACCCATGCCAGCTTTGTGTCGTTCTCGAAATATTCAACGATTTTTCCATGCACGCCTTCTATGGTATCAGACGGCGAAAGAACCTCCACTGCGAGGTCCGGTGATCCCTTAAAAAACCCTTTTGGCAGCCGATCGAGTTTTTGCAGTCGTTCCTTACGTATGAAGGATACATCTGGACATCTAAGGTTTTCGGATTTCATCCAACAGCCCAGGTCTGGGCCGCAAACTGCTCCGAGCTTGTGTTCGGAAACAAATTTCTTTAATATGAAAACAATGTTTGCCACAATAATTTCGTGTTCAAATCCCGCTGGCACCATAGTAAATTCTCCATTAATTAATTCGTGTTTATATCCATTTTTTGGTATAGACATAATCATCTTTTCTGTCCATTTTTTTGTTGTTTCCATGCCAGCAAGACCTCCTTTTCGGGTTTACGATTTTAGATTTTAGACTTAGAAAATCGTACTTCGTAAATCGTACTTCGTACTTCGTACTTCGTACTTCGTAAATCGTACTTCTAAAAATGTAGGATTATAAAATCTTTTTTAATTCTACAGTATCCATTATTGCTTTTCCAATGCTTTTCCAACGGTAAAATAGATCCCTTTTGACTTTCAAGCTTGTTGAAAAGCTTCTTGACTAAAACGAACGTTTCTTATAAAATTTCAAAACCATGCGTTATTTACAAAATACGACTAACTTGACAAAACATTCGAAGGTAAAACTTACAGCATTTTATTACAGCGCTTTAGCTCAAAACACTCGCGATTTTGATGTAAATGCTGTAAATATTGCAAACGATATTGTTGTTGCCTGGTGTTTTAAGTGTGCAGTTTTTTAAAGCCCTTAAGGTTTTGCGCCCATAGCTCAATTGGATAGAGTCACGGACTACGAATCCGGAGGTTGGAGGTTCAAGTCCTCCTGGGCGCGTTTTACTTAACTGTCTACCGTCTTTCCTTTTCCTATACCCGGTTGTGTTTTGCCCCATAGAATGCATACCAAATAAGTTGAGGTGTTTTATCATAGATGATGAACGGCATCGGAATTGATTCATAATTAAAGAGCGCGGATATACATAAATTTTTTTAACAATGCCGGGATTGAGATTTTATACCTATCTCACAACGCAGCATAGCCGCAACCAAAAAGATTTTAATCACGAAACACACAGAGAATACGATGGAATTGTAAGGGCATGTTGCAACGTGCCTCCCCCTACAAAAGAGTTTTTTCAGGGATAATATGATAGTATTAAATAAGGCAATGGGCATGGAAAGCGCAAGCAGTAATCATGAGTATTTTATGCGGCAAGCGATTAAAGAAGCGGAAAAGGCTGCGGATATTAATGAAGTTCCGGTAGGAGCCGTAATTGTATATGATAACCGGATTATTGCCCGTGCGCATAACCAAAGGGAAATGCTTAAAGACCCGACAGCCCATGCGGAAATGATAGCGATAACCCAAGGGGCTGAGTATTTGCAAAATTGGCGACTAACCGGGTCTACTATCTATGTAACTCTGGAACCCTGCGCAATGTGTGCCGGGGCCTTGGTGCAGTCAAGGATTGATAAGCTTGTGTATGGGGCTGTTGATAAAAAGGCGGGCGCTTGCGTGTCCGTCATGAATCTTGTCCAAAATACTAAGTTGAATCACCGTTTGGAAGTAATACCCGATATCCTTGCTGATGAATGCAGGGATATATTAAAGAGATTTTTTTTAGAGAATTGCCGCACTAAGTAAGCGTTTAGTACCTTAGCAGTAATTTCTTTACATTTTTTGGCAAAATATTTAATGGTCCCTTATGCAGTCGGCAATCTACAGTCGGCAGTCGGCAAATTGCAAATTGCAAATTGCAGATTGCAGATTGCAGATTGCAGATTGAGGACTGTTTTCTCGCTTGTTCGGTTCTGGCTATGCCAGCTTAGGTATTTCAATATTTCTATAGAGACGCATGCAATGCGTCTCTACATTTGATTTTCCCAATAGTTACAGTTTTTTTATAGGGAAAAGCCGGAGAGGTGCCGGAGCGGTTGAACGGGACGGTCTCGAAAACCGTTTTCCGCGATTGCGGAACGTGGGTTCGAATCCCACCCTCTCCGCCATCAAAATGTATGATGTGGTAAAGTTTTATTGCAAGGGGTGATGAAGGGTGACGGAAATAATCGTTTGTTTTTTAAATGAATAGCACTTGAAGATTAAAGACGGAGAGGTGTCAGAGTGGCCGAATGAGCGCGCTTGGAAAGCGCGTATACCGCTTAAAACGGTATCGCGGGTTCGACTCCCGCCCTCTCCGCCATCATTAAAAAATTGGCCGTGCTAGATGGGGAGCTAGCGGTACCCTGTAACCTGCAACCCGCTATAGCAGGATTGATCGCTTTTCTGAGGGCTCACGACTGTTATCTTTGTCAATGTAAGTGGTGATGAAGGTTGGATCTCATGCAATGGGAGACGATGCGAATCTGGTCAGATGCGGAAGCAAGCAGCCATAAACACTTGTCCTCATGTGCCGTGAGTTAGTCTGGCCTGAGCTAACTGCATTGGTAAACTAACAGAAGGGGGCACGAAAAAAGTGCACGGCCGTTTATAAATCTTTTATTAAGAAGTTACTGAAGTGTGTTAAAAAACTGTATGGTTGAAAAGGAATGTAGGTGATTTTTCAATGTCTTATGTAGTATTAGCCCGTAGATACCGACCTCAAACCTTTAGCGACATAGTAGGGCAAGCGCCTATAGTAAAAACCCTTGAAAATGCAATACGTACCGACAGGGTAGCCCATGCTTACCTCTTTGCCGGTCCGAGGGGCGTAGGCAAGACCTCTACGGCGCGTATACTGTCAAAGGCGTTAAATTGTGTTAATGGCCCTACTGATACCCCCTGCAACGTATGCGATATCTGCCAGAGCATTTCCGAAGGAAGCGACATAGACGTTCTGGAAATTGACGGCGCCTCAAACCGCGGAATTGATGAGATAAGAAATATACGCCAAAATGTAGGATTTACCCCATCGAGAGCGCGGTATAGAATTTATATTATTGATGAAGTACACATGCTTACCCGCGAAGCATTTAATGCCCTTCTTAAAAC
>MHYI01000153.1:0-2300 GCA_001828295.1 Planctomycetes bacterium RBG_16_41_13
CAAAAAAATTCTCTTTCCCTTGCTCATGTTACGCCGTCCTTTCCTTGTAAAGCCTGACAAAATTAAAATAAGATATTTAAACCTTTATTAATATAACACTAATTTTGAGAATGTCAACAAAATTTTTTATATTTGTCTGCAAGCTCCATAGCCACAACCAGCACACCCGACACACACGGGGCCCCCGTATCGCTTATCATCGAATTCTTTTTCATCTGTGCCTTTCCGCATGTTTTCAAGGTCTTGGTCGGTGTATTCTACCACTCCACTATCTACAATAAAGCGTCTTGATGGTTCTTTTTTCCTGACTGCGTATTCCATTTTATGCCGTCCTTTCTTAAAGATACAAAGCGGTTAATTTAATTAAAATTATAATTAATACCATTGGTACAATGTAATAAACAGGTTGATATTTTCCGGGGGCTTTTTTTGTTGCGTGTATTCCGGCATAGTACATCCAGAAACCCAGCAAGGATGCCAGCAAAAGACAAATGATTGTTTTAAGCATTATTTACCGTTACCTTTCTCGTAAAAGCTGAGCGGTATAAATTGTGGCGTGGGCTTGTTGTTGATTCTGTTGCTTATCTGGCTGAGCGTGTCCATGTTGTTTTTGTGTGCGCTGTAGTCTGACTCGCTCTTTTGGTTTAAATATACGTTGTTATTGTAGCTTTGCTTCATTTTCTGAATTCCTCGGCTGTCATGCGGGTTGACCTGCATGTATTGTCCCATATCATCCGCAATGCTTCCGGCATTGGCAATGCCTCCATAAATCGTCAATGCTAAAAACGTTCCAAGATAAACACGGCTTTTGTATCCGTCCCACAGGGCAATTTTTATCAGCCTTCCCAACCACGGAAAGCGTTTTATCTTTTTTCCTATTGCTATAATTCTTGATTTTCTGTCACCGCTAAATATTATATTCATCTGTTTTTTTGTCCTTTCTGGTCGCTAAGCGATTGTAAAATTATTAGTCAAGCTTTACTTCTTCAGATGCCTTAAAATCGAAATAGGACGCATAAGGATATATAGACATCCCTCGGTTGTCTTGAAATGCCTCTTTGATGCCTTCTAGCGTCTCTATTGCTTTATTATACTGCGTGACTGCAATCGGTACAAGCTGAATTTTTTCTTTAAGGTCTTTGTTGCATCCCAGGTTGAGTAAATAACATTGATTGTATTCTTCTACCTTTTCAGCGTCAATGATGGTGTGTCCTTCATAGCATATCAACATTGATACGCCCGCTCTCTTGTCTTTTCTGTCTATTTTGAGATGAAACATGCCGTATCTAGCCTCATAATATATCGTGTGAAATTCTCCGTTTAGCAATTTCAAAACGTCCGTTGCTAGTCTTTTGTTGATTTTTTTACCGTGCCATTTTTCCTTGATAAAATCACATACTTTGCGGGCTATGTGATATGTTATCTCTTGTTGCTCTGCATATCTTGATACCATTGTCAAAATTTGGTTTGTGTCTAAATGATGTCCCATTGTGTCCCGTCCTTTCCGGCTTTCGCCTGTTAAATTTTATTCTTTGTTTCCGTCTATGTCAAATAGATATTCATTGCATTCCATTTGTTCTATCAAGGCTGTGTCGCTGTATGCGTACTCGTAATCATCACGGCAGGCATACACCCACGCCCAAAGGCATTCGCTTACTAAGTCTTCAAAGTTTGTATAGCTTACGGGATGTTTTAAAAATTTATAGATAGGCTCTAAGATAAAATCGTCCATGTGGTAGCCTGTTAAAACGCAACAATTATCCATGATAATTTTACTGCGCCTTCCCTTCGCTGGCGTTGTTCTTGTTGATGGTTTAAGGTAATATTTACCTTTACAAAGTGCTTTATAGTAATTATTGGTTATGTATTTTAGCAGTCTGACACCCGACAAGGTCTTGATTTCATCAGCGCAACACATTACAAAGTTGATGTCGTTCCGGTCGCCATATTGCCAGTTTTTTATCTCAATGGGAAGGATTTTTTCAAATGCTCTCAACGTGGCTATATTTTCATCATCCCAAAAATAATAAAAATTCTTTCTCTCGTGTTCTATGGCTTTTCGCTGTGCGTATTCGCTCAATTCGCTAAACCCATACAGTGTTTTTGTTATTGTTTTCATTCTATCCCGTCCTTTCTTTTATATCCATTCAAAATAAAATTGACTTGTTTCATAAAAAAGCGTGATTACTCGTCCTCGTGGGTCGCTCTGTGATTCAATTTTAAATCTTGTCCCGTTGACCAATGCCTTTAATTTTACTCTTATTTTTCTGCTTTGCACTAAAAAAATGTCTGCGGCTACC
>MHYI01000153.1:2317-5069 GCA_001828295.1 Planctomycetes bacterium RBG_16_41_13
TATCATTAACCTTTGAAGCTTCAACCACAGCCTTTTTACTCTCCTCGCTATCAAATAATCATCGTGCGTAAACTCTGGATACCTTTGACCAAAATACACTATTTCTGTAAAATTTTTCATCTTTGCGCCCTCCCTAAAAAAAGTTATTGAAAAATAAATTATCTCGTTAAATCAGGTTCGTTAATTATGCGGCACACAGTCTCATATATTCCGGTTGCGGTTTTACTAGCCCACAGGGTTCGATACCTGTCTTTATTTATTCCGTCCCTTTTCAACATCAATATGTCTGCAATTTGCTTTCCGATAATTTCTTTTTCTTCTGGTGTTAAGCTTTTCATTTTTCCCTGTCCTTTCTCGTTAAGATTACAAAAGTATCATATTTTGATTTATTAAATATAACACGGGAATTGAGATTGTCAACAAGAAAAATAAAATATATTTTGTTATGCCCTCTATCCGGCGTATAATGCAGGATAGAAGGGCAATAATATATTTTATTATGGGTTTAATCGTTCCTTGATTGCGTCTAACGCAAGCTTGTTTTCTTCGGCATAGTCTGTGGAGCACATTCTCCTTAGTGCGTCCCTGTCGTGGTTTTGTTGAATTGCTTCGTTCCGGGCAAGTTCTGCTTCAATTGCCTTTTCTGTTGTCATTTGTGTACTTAGCGTGTCAAGTCCTGCTTCAAGCATTTTGAGTGCGGCACGAATCTTTTCTTGTTCTGCTGTGGCTTGTGTGCGTAATGCGTCAATATCTGCTTGAATGCTTCGTTGTTTCTTTTGTGAGTCGCCTAGTGGGTCTCTTTTCCGTTCGGCATCGTCCTTTTGCTTCCAGAGTGCGTAAAGTCCTGCGTTGACAGCTTCACGAATAAACACGCTAAGCTTTTTGTTTCCAAGTTCCATTCTGTACTTCTCAATCCTGTCGTAGTCTGAATCTGAATTGTATAGCTGTATTATTCTACCCATATTGCATCCCACCTTTCATTAAAAAAGATTGTAAATACTATCTATTGCGTACCCGCAACACTAATTTCCGTTCCGTCCTGCTGTTTAGTTATATTGCCTCCTTTCTATTAATTACCAAAATAACTCCATATAATATAGTCTATCTAGTATGAATTGTCAAGTTAATTTTTGTATTACTTATAAACTTGACAAGTCTTTGTTTTTGTAGTAAGGGTTTGGGCTTTTTTGGCTTACTACGCCGCAATGCCCGTATTGTCTGGCTTGCGGGGCGTTTTCGGGGTGTTGTAGTAGGTTGTTTAGTGAATGCCTGAAACCCCTTGTAAACACCAAAAAAAAATTAAATTATACATCAATCCTTAATGGCTTATAATATATATATGTGTAGGCATTCGTATTCCCACGTTATTTTAAATATGCTTACTACGCTTACTACTTACTACAAATGACCTATAAGCCGCATAGAATAAGGAAATTTTTGTAGTAAGGTGTAGTAACCTGTCTTATGTCTTTACTCAATAAGGGTTTAAAAAAGTGTTACGAATTGATACACCTGGAGTTCCTTATGACTCTAGTGGTGCGAGGAAAGTGTTACAATTCGTTACACTTTTATGTTACAATTCGTAACACTTATTCAGTGCTACTGAATAAGTGTAACTTATTGTAACACTTATTCAGTATTATTAAACTTGTGTTACTTATTGTAACACTTTATGTAACTAATTGTAACACATGGTTCTTTTCAGCCATTTAGGCTCTGGTTGTTATTCTTTTTCGCTCCCCTTAGTGCGTCATAGTGAAAATATTAAAAATATTTTTGAATTTTCTCAGGGTTCTTGAATGCTTAAGGTGGGGAGAAAATGCGTAATATAGTTTTTTGTATTATTATTAAAAATCATGGTGGGGATTTATGTTGCGCTTGTTTGTTGGTGTGTCCAAAACACAACGTCTGATAATATATATAATGTTGCATTGTGGCACTTTTTGAAATACCCTGTGTTGTGCTTATATGCTGGCGTTGGGGTTATTGTGCTATATTGTGTAAAATCATAGTCAATGTCAATCCTTCCCCACTTTACATACTGTAAAAGATTAATCTTGTTATTGAGACTCAGTCTCAACTGTAATCATTGTTAGGTAATAATGATTACAGACCCCCCCCTACCCCCCAAAGTTCAATTTTGGTTAGTTGACGCATATCCCGCATCCAGAGCGGGGCCCAAATTAAAACCGACCTATCGCTCGTGCTATAAGCCAGGCTCTAGGCATATCAAACGTAATATCATATTTTAAAATAAATAATAAACTTGACAGACTTACATAAGCATAAATAATAATTTAGACTTGACATACTTGCATCCATTCTGTACCATACATGGTATGAAGCAAAAAACAATCAAAAGGCTGAGGGGTGCTGGGTGTAAGATTCCAAAGCTTAAGAAGCGGGATAGGGGTGCTGAATTCGATGCGGCTGGCAAGAGTACGGGTGAATGGCCGGAAGAGACCTTGCTGCCTGCACGAAAGCCACTGCCTATCGTATCAACGATAGATATGTTGCGTGAAGACGATTTGAGATACAAAGAGCGAAAAGCTGTAATGATACAGCAATCAGGAATAACAGAGAAAATGGAGTTTGTTGATTATATCCGAACGCTAACAGAGGACGGGCTAGACTTGATATTGTTTGCGTGGGGAGTTCTCAAAACCGAAGGCGGGACGTATATGGGAATAGAGCTTGAGTTCAAGGATAAAATATGGGCAACTGAGTTTCTGGCCGACAGGGCGTTCGGTAA
>MHYI01000154.1:0-835 GCA_001828295.1 Planctomycetes bacterium RBG_16_41_13
AGGCAGGTAAGGTTATTGTTGACAATTGCATAATATTGCTTTTTAACCTTGCCCTGAATATTCTTGTCCATCCATTCACTTACAATGCCAGTTACATAGAAAATCTTTCCCCGTAAGGTGAAGCGATAGGGGACAACACAACTGATTGTCAGGTCGTTTACCGGCGTCCATACTGATGAGAATGCCAGATGTGTGATGGTAGAGACAAGCGAATAACCATACACAAGAAGAACGGCAATGTGAAGAAAGTGTGAAAATACGACTATGTATTGTCCGGCAAAAATGCCCGTTAATTGTTTGGTTCCTGCCGCATATAAGGCAAGCGACAGCGCTATCTCCCAATATCCCACCGTAAATACAAAGCGGTTATCGTCATACGCCTGTTTTTTCAGCGCCATAATACTCAATAATGGCAGCCACCATAGCCCCACAGACCAAAAAAACAATGAAAACCCTTTTAGAAAAGGCAAAAGATCCAGAAATGGCCCCCCTGTGACTGATATATGCTGAAATAATGTAACACCGGTAAGCGCCGTAAGCGCAGCGGCTCCGGCATGCATCCAATAGGGTGAGAGTTCTGAATTATTGGGGAATGAATAAAAAATGAGCCTCATGACAATTAACGTCATAAACAGCAGGTATAAAAACGCCCCTATCGACCACAAACCAAAGGAAATCATGTGGATAAGGAAGAGGTGGCTTGTTGCCTGTTTGGCGGCAATGATACTCATCAAAGCGGTCGCCTGAGTACCTATGCAAACAAAAAACCATCCGCCGTGTAATACTTCTTCCAG
The DNA here is from genome assembly GCA_001828295.1 of Planctomycetes bacterium RBG_16_41_13. The sequence continues at coordinate 795 of MHYI01000154.1, forward strand.
TTTCCTATCTTCAGATTTGCGGGACAAAAACAAAAAGCTGA
>MHYI01000154.1:843-5323 GCA_001828295.1 Planctomycetes bacterium RBG_16_41_13
AGGGTAATAATTACCCAAAGGATGAGAGAAACATACCAGAATATCCAGGGAACGGTATGATTGCTCCATAGTTTAGAGCAAAAAACACCTGCAAGGCCGACAACCCCCACTAATGAAAAAAGATAATTGGTTTTTTCCGGGTTATAAAAGTCATGTAAAAATTCGCTGTAAAAAAATACGGCCTTTATAGTGATAAAGACCGCCACTGAAAAAAATGCTGCAATTCCGGCGATAAAAAGATAGGGAGCAGCTTCATTATACCCGTAGGATGACGATATGAGCGCCATCATCATTGTTGCCATAGCGGGAATAAACCAGCGGGTATTGGTTGAATAAGTTGCAATCGTTACTATGTTCATACTATTGTCCCACAGCGGGCGCCATTTCATTGCCCTTCTTTGTTATAAAAGTCTTTTCTTCCATAAAGGAGAGGCACACGAGACACACAAGAGAAACAAAGATGAATCCTAATGAATTATTGTTGGTATAATCCCTGATGGTGCCAAGAATTATGGGAAGAAAAAATCCTCCAAGCCCTCCGGCAGCTCCAACCATGCCGCCTACGGCGCCTGTTTCTTTTGGAAAGTATTCCGCTACCAGTTTAAAGACAACGCCATTGCCGATGCCCAGACAAACTGCCATGCAATAGAAGGCAGCAAGCGCAAACGCAAAATAACTGCCCATATTCAGATAAATAAGTATGCCAATAATGAGCAAGGAAAGAATTGTTAAAACACGTTTTCCAGGGAAGATATCTCCCAGGTATCCGCCCAAAATTCTTGAAAAAGTCGCCAGAAACACAAATACAGAGGTAAAGCTACCCGCCTTTACCGGGGTAATGTTGTACGTTTCTTTCAGATAAGAAGGCAGCCAAAGCGAAAAGCATACAAAAAAACCAAACGTCATAAAATAGAAGAGGGAAAACACCCATATTAAGTGAGAAGATTTATATACCTTCAACCGGTCGCTCAAGGTTTTGGGTTTTACCGTTTTGGGTTTTGGCGCATCAGCGGAAAAAAACCAGTAAATAGCTGCCATCAGGAGCAACGGAATGGAATAGAAGATAAATGCCTTGTTCCATCCTACGGATTCAGCAATAAATGGCGCTCCAAAGACCGCTACGGCAGAACCAATATTTCCTATGCCATAAATTCCCAGCGCCAGACCTTGTTTTTCTTTCGGATACCATTGGGAGACCTGTGGAATACCAACGGCAAAAGACGCCCCAATTGTGCCAAAAAACAACCCGCATATCAATAAAAACAGGTAGCTATGCGCAAAGCCTGCGATGAACATAGGAAAAAAACACACCGCCATCAGTGCGCTAAAGACCTTTCTTCCGCCATATTTATCAGTCAAAATACCAATAGGCACTCTGATAATGGAGCCAAGCAACACCGGTGCGGCAAGCAGCAATCCCAATGCGGTTGAAGATAAATTAAATTCCGCTTTTAAATATGAGGCTAAAGGCGCAAACAGTGACCATCCGGCAAAACTTACCGCAAAGGCAAGCGTGGCAAGTATAAGCACCCTTGTGTTCCCTTTTAATTCTTCAGCAGGTGCATTTGCAGAAACATTCATAAAAAAGCCTCCGGTAATGTAATATTAGTGAATGAAAATATCTATACGTTTCCCACAGTGATTTTAACCCTGACAGGGTTTCAAACCCTGTCAGGGTTAGTGAAAAAGCCTTTGAAAATACTACAGCGTACGGGATATCTCGAAACAGGATTGTACCTTTAACGGCAAATGGTAATACTCATCGGTAATCAGAGTGCTGCTTTGTTTTACAAACACCAGATTGTCGTCCATTCCCTTCATCAGGGTGAAAAAACCGTTTGCCTTTCCATCCCTGAACAGCATAGACAATGTCTTTTCATGGTCATAGGGATGCGCATACAATTCATTTATCTTTTTCCCGAGCATATCATCGGGAGACGAGAAGCCAAAAAGCCTTGCGCCCGCAGTGTCGATATTTAAAAGTACGCCGTCGTAAGAGGCCTCATACTCATACCACCCCTTTGTACATTCCACGGTTGAAACTTTTTTTGTCTTTTCCCTTGGGGATAAAATAACGTTAGTCATAAATAACTCCTTTCAAAAAATTAAGTGTCTTGAAAATGGCCTGTATCATCTATAGTTATTCGAATTTGCATTTTTTAGCCTTTGTGATATATCATTTATTAACGCTAACAAGGTCTATCATTCCTCATCCGGAGCGACGGCGCTTTTTAACGGTAATTTCCGCCTTTTACCAGTTCGCTCTCCTTCTTCTCATTGTGAAAGGTATTTTCAGATTTTTGAATACGATACTCCTTTCTGAACTTTGAAATGTTATTTTCGATAAAATCTTCTTCTCTCGGTATGGCAATAGAGCCCAATACACTAAAGGGATTTGATATTCTATATTCCTGCTCTCTGATATAACCGCTTTCCCTCTTCAACTGATATCCGTCCAGAATCGCTATGATAAATCCCACGACAAGAATAAAGGCCGTCCCGAGCAAGGCTTTTTTGGGGAGAGGCATACCTTTTACCATATATCCCAGATTGATTTTTCTGTGTAATAAAAAGGCAAGGACAACTGCGGGGACAATCACTACGATCATGAAAGATTTTATCATTGAGTTAATGTTATTTATTGTACTGAATGCCTCATCTGCATCTATCTCCACCATTAAACCCATGTTCATATCTTTCAACCAGCGCCATGTGCCAACGACCTTTATTCCCCCATAATCGCGATATCCTTCGATGTTATAGCCGGATGCCTTTCCCGTGACACAACTTTTCACCCCTTTTGTCATCATTTTCGTTCCAGGGTCTTCTACAATATGACACGTTTTGCATGTATCATTCGTCTCATTTCCATGATGACGGGAAAATCTTGATTGTGTAACCATAACTCCGTCTTTGTTTATCAAATAGGCTTCGCCGGTTTTCCCAAGCGCAAAACTATCCATCACCGTATCCAGCAGGGAAGTATTCATCCAAAGGAAAACAGCTCCAATGATATCATGACGCTCTCCCTTAATTGGGTATGACATAAACAGCGAAGGTTCTTCGGCATCTTCTTTTTTATCAACCGGGAAATGTGATACCCCGGAAATATATGATTTGCCGTCGTACAAAGTCTCCTGAACATCCCGAAAGGCGTCTTCCTTCATAATATTCGCTCCCTTAAGGGGTTTTTCGTCTGCGGTCGTTATGTGGACAATACCTGCCGCATCACATACAAAAATCCCCTTATAACCATAATCTGCCTTTGTACACTCCAGTTGCGTGCTTAATCGTAAATATTCAAGTTCATTTCCGCCGCTTAAAATACCTACAAAATCTTCATCACCATAAATAAACATTGTGCTCTGAATAGCATCAGAAATTGCGCGTGCATGCGATCTTCTTTCTTCCCAAAACCGGGAGAGATGGTCATTTTGTTTATACAACGCTTCTTCCAGATTTCTTTGAACCTGCTGTTCCAACTCTGTCTTCGCATTGGGAAATGCCAACATCCGAAACAACAAAAGCGGAAACAATCCAAAAAACACAAGGGTAATGGCTACGATAAAGATACTTTCCTTAAATAATTTCTTCATGTTTACACCTCTTCCATGTTAAATTTACCGGCCTCTGCCGGCTTCATTAATTCATTAGTTCATTAAGACACGACTTGATTTCATCCATACTAAAAGGTTTTCTGATTACCTTTTTTGCTCCCTTACGGATGGCTTCCCTTGCGATATCTTCATACGTATATGCTGTAATAATCACTATCGAAGAAAAAAGCTGTTCCTTTCGAATGCGTTCTAACAGTTCAATTCCATCTATGCCTGGCATCTTCATGTCCAGTAATATCACTGCATAGTTTTTCTTTTTCATCTCTTCCAGTGCATCCATGCCGCTTGCTGCAACTGTAGTCTCAAACCCTAAATCCGTCAGGGAATTTGATAATACTTTTCTATACCCCTCTTCATCATCTACAATCAGAATTCTTTTCGATAGCATGTGTGTACTCTCTGTTTCCTGCACTAAATTTGTAAGTTTTTCTTCGTACCCTTCGTATTCTTCGTGGTTAAACTCTTTTTGGCTTGCGGCTTCGCTGTGTTATGACTAAAGCAACCAATGTGCCTGTAAAAAAAACAGGCCAGTAAAACATTCATAAGTGCTTTCATTCAGGAGATATAAAATTTTTAAAAACTAAAACAAGTAATCTGTGGAGAAAGAATGTTGTAACCTTTTTGTTTCCTGTTAAATTTAGGGCGAAAGGTATAACTACTTAAAATAACAAGGTATAGAAACAAAAATACAATAAGGTTGCAGATGGAAACAATTTGGTTGCGGTTTCATAAAGGTGACCGGGGCGGCAGGGCAAATACAGGTAACTTCTTAATAAGTTTAGGTTTTTATAACCACAGTCCACAATCGGCAATCTACAGTCCACAATCGGCAATCTACAGTCCACAATCGGCAATCTACAGTC
>MHYI01000154.1:5335-6318 GCA_001828295.1 Planctomycetes bacterium RBG_16_41_13
TCCTCAGTCTGCAATTTGCCGACTGTAGATTGCCGACTGCCGACTGCCAAAGAGGGAGTGGCAACATCAAAAATTTCTATTTAAACGCTAAGGCATGCAGTATAATATCAACCTATGTTTTTAAGATATTTTTGGGGAAAAGCATTGAAGGGGTATTTTTTTATTGCACCGGTATTTTGTAACCGCTATGGATAAATGTATATTATTTGCAAAGAAGAATTCATTGAAAAAGCAAGGATTTACTTTAATCGAACTTATTATCGTTATGGCAATTATGGGAATCATTGCCGGTATTTCAATTCCCCGCTATACCGGGTCTCTTGATACCATTAAATTCAGGAAGATTATGTCCGGAATTGTTTTTTCCCTGAGAGAGGCCAGGATTATAGCAATGTCCGGGGGGACAAAAACGGAAGTAGTGCTGGATCTGTTGGACGGTTATCTATGGTGTGAAGGCATGGAAAAACTGGAAATCCCCTATGAAATACAAATGTTTTCTGATAATTTTGAGGATGCTGATGAACAAATAAGGGTCTTTACCTTTTACCCGAATGGCACTGCCCATGGCAGGAAATTGGGGTTTGCATATGGTGAAATGACGGCGGTTTTAAACATAGAACCTCTGGGAGGTCTTGTATCGTTTCGCCTGGACGAAGAAATGGAACAGACCGTAAAATATGAACGAATTCTGATAGAAATTACCGATAAAGAAATTGACCAAAAGATCAATGCATTGAGAGTTTCTGCTGTTTTAACGAGTGGAGGACCAAGGGGAAAGACCCCTTTACACGCGGATAACAGAAGCAGTTCCTTTGACAACTACGGGGATGATTCCTATGATGTCGATGAAGAGGATGAAGATGATGGCGACGATGACGATGATGATGATGGCGACGACGACGACGAAGATGAAGATGACGAAGAAGATGACGATTAATAGCATGCGCTGAACGGCCAATGTACTATATTAATACTTTGAAAAG
>MHYI01000154.1:6326-6696 GCA_001828295.1 Planctomycetes bacterium RBG_16_41_13
GGAACCACAGATTACACAGATTACACAGATTTTGGATTTATTTTGAATTTTATGCTTTGTCATTAGAATTTGTTTCGTATTTCGTATTGAGCATTTCGGATTTTACCATTAAATATTTTGCCAAAAAGCACGCACTGACGAATGGAAGTGTGCAAAGAAATTACTGCTAAGCGCCTAAGAAGTGCCTGGAAGAAGTATTGTTACAGTTTTACAACTTTTACTATAGGGGGAGTACGGTGAAATGAAAGAATTGAAAAAGAGATCGTATTTGTTGAGAAATAGTGGTTTTACGCTGTTGGAATTGCTCATAGTTATGATTATCATCGGACTGCTTGCTGCATTGATAGGGCCTAAAATGATTGGCCGTGTG
>MHYI01000155.1:0-130 GCA_001828295.1 Planctomycetes bacterium RBG_16_41_13
CTTACCGGTTTGCCTGGGGCTGGCAAGGCAACAATAGCTCATTTGCTGGAAAATAGATTAAGCGAAAATTATCAAATAAATGTTGAAGTACTCACAAGTGAATTAATCAGAGCAAACCTGTTCTCTAACC
>MHYI01000155.1:234-2790 GCA_001828295.1 Planctomycetes bacterium RBG_16_41_13
CCCCACCGGACTTCAAGAGAAAAGGCTCGCATGGAAACAGGCAATTTCATTGAAGTTTATGTCAAATGTCCCCTTGAATTATGTGTAGCAAGAGACGTGGAAGGTATCTATCAAAGAGCCTTAAATGGCAATATACTGAATTTCATGGGAGAATCAGTACCCTATGAAGAACCATTAAATCCTGATCTTGTCGTGGAAACAGACAAAGAAACCGCTGAAGAATCCACCGGTAAAATACTGAAAAAGCTGTTGGAATTACAGTATATAGTCAAACAGATATAATTTTTGAAAGATGAATAATAAGATTTATGAATCTTAAATAAAATTCATTGTAAGGGTTGAATTATCCTGATAAAAAATTTGTAACATTTTAGCTTTTTGAAAAAGGCAGGATGGGTGAAGCGTCAGCGCACCCATCTGCCTGTGCGTGATCGCACGCAGACAGGTCAGATAAATAGAAATAGTATTGATGGGTTCACTATAGAAATGTTGAATGTTGAATTTTGAATTACCGGTAATTTAAAATTCAAAATTTAAAATATAAAATTTCTATTATCTAAGCCCACTAAATTCATGTAGTGCGACGAACCTCGTCGCACTACAAATGACAATTTCCCGTTTCAAAAGACTAAAGTGTTACAAAAATTTAAAGACTTCCCTGTTTTTTCCCCCATCAACCATCCCCCATCAGCTATCAGCCATCAGCTACGTTTGCTTGCCATTTAACCGAACAGGAACAGATTTTACATTCCAAATATCCCTGGCATACTCATGAATGGTTCTGTCACTGGAAAATTTTCCAATACGGGCGACATTAATGATTGATTTCTTTGTCCATTCATCCTGGTCACGATATAACTTGCTTACCAGCACCTGACAGTTGATATAACTGGCAAAATCTGCAAGCACCATGTACTGGTCGCTTTTTAGAAGTGAGTTGGTAATTGGCGTAAAGAGTGAAATATCGGAAGAGGAAAAGTATCCATTCGCAATCATGTCAATTACCATTTTAAGAGCGGTATTGTTACGATAATATTCATACGGATTGTAACCCACACGTTTGATATGATCGACCTCTTTCTCGGTAAGTCCGAAAATAAAGATATTATCATATCCTACCTCATTCATAATTTCAATATTGGCGCCGTCAAGCGTTCCGATCGTTAAGGAGCCGTTAAGGGCAAATTTCATATTTCCCGTGCCTGAAGCCTCCATACCGGAGGTGGAAATTTGTTCGGAAAGGTCTGCTGCGGGAATGATGCGTTCTGCCATAGAGACCTGATAATTTGGCAAAAAGACTACTTTAAGCTTGTCGCCAATATCGGGGTCGTTGTTAACGACGTCAGCGACAGAGTTTATCAGTTTAATAATGAGCTTTGCGATAAAATAACCGGGAGCCGCCTTCCCTCCGAATAGTATGGTACGCGGCACAAAGTTTTCAATGGAATTGCTTTTCAGAGAATTATAGAGAAAAATCACATGCATAATATTCATCAATTGCCTCTTGTACTCATGAATGCGTTTTATATGGCAGCAGAACAATGAATCGGTATTCACCACAATATTGGTAGTCTGCTTTATGTATTCAGCAAGCCGTATTTTGTTCCCTTTTTTAATATGCTGCCATGTTTCACAAAATGCTTTATTTCCGGTAAACGGCATCAATTTTTTTAAATCCTCAAGATTTTTAAGCCAGCCGTCTCCTATAGTATCCGATATCAGTTGAGAAAGCGCAGGATTGCATTTTTTCAGCCATCGTCGCTGGGTAATGCCATTTGTCTTGTTATTAAAACGATCAGGGTAAAGTTCTAAAAAATCCCTGAAAACGGTTGTTTTTAAAATTTGTGTATGTAAAGCGGCTACGCCATTTGTTGAATGGCTTCCTACAATCGCCAAATGGGACATTCTTACCTGTTTTTCATCGCCCTCTTCAATTAATGACATACGGCGTAACCGGTCGGCATCATCAGGATATTTGCTTTTTACACTTTCAAGAAACCGGTAGTTTATCTCATAGATAATCTGAAGATGTCTCGGCAATAACTCGCCGAGCAGGTGAATACTCCATTTTTCCAATGCTTCCGGAAGGATGGTATGGTTTGTATATGCAAAAGTACTGACGGTGATATCCCAGGCTTTTTCCCACGAAATACCTTCTATGTCAATAAGGATACGCATTAGTTCCGGGATTGCAATGGCAGGGTGGGTATCGTTCAGTTGGATAGCAACCTTATCGGGAAAAAGATCAAAGGATGTGTGTGTTTTTTTGTACCGGCGAATAATGTCCTGCAGGGTTGCCGACACAAAAAAGTATTGTTGCTTCAGCCGTAGTTTTTTTCCCGAATGGATCTTGTCTACAGGATAAAGGATTTTTGAAATGGTCTCGCTTCTTTGTTTTTCCTCCACCGCCTTAAAGTAATTTCCCTCATTAAATGAATCCAAATCAAATTCACGGCTTGCCCTTGCAGACCAAAGGCGCAGGTTGTTGACGGTATTGTTGCGGTATCCGGGAATAGGGGTATCATATGCCATCGCCATAATTGTCTGGGTGTCTAT
>MHYI01000155.1:2910-7020 GCA_001828295.1 Planctomycetes bacterium RBG_16_41_13
TGATAACCATTGAGGATGCTCTGGAAGAAAATCCCATACTCATAGCGAATGCCATAGCCATACGCCGGCAGTTCCAGGGTAGCCATAGAATCAAGAAAACAAGCCGCAAGTCTTCCCAGCCCGCCGTTGCCAAGGCCCGCATCCCATTCCGTTTCACAAATTTCTTCTAACTCATACCCTAATTCATGCAGCGCCTTGTGGCATTCATCGAGAAAGTCAAGATTGATCAGATTATTTCCGAGCGCTCTGCCCATAAGAAATTCAAGGGAAAGATAATATACACGCTTTACGTCATTGTCATAATAGGATTGCTGCGTGGCAATCCAGCGTTCCACGAGACGGTCACGAATGGTATAGGCGATGCTTTTATAAAGATCCAGCTTTGTTGCCGAATAGGTGTCTTTGGACAAAGAACATTCGAGATGATTGGCAAAGGATTTCTGAATCGATTTGATATCCGTGGCAGATATATTATCAATAAGTTTTTTTAGTGTATTATTCTGTACCATTTATAGTGTTACTCCTGGTTAAATGCCGTATAATGAAAAATCGGAAAATAGTTGGCCGTTTGAAAGGCTGATTAATAAGAACACTTTACCCTTGCGCACGGACAATTAATTTTGGTAATGTTTGGTCATGACAAACTATTCAGTGTAATACGTAAAATTATGGCTACCACACACTTAGTAATGGCAATTCATGAATAATTTTCTATGGGCGCTAAAGTTTCTCACCATCATTCCCATTAATAACAGATCCGTGGAATTGCCTAAGAGCAGTTATGCCGTGTGCTGGTTCCCCATTGTAGGAATTGTCATCGGTGCTATTTTATCAGTTGTTTCCCTGCTTTTGCAAAACGTTTTTTCTCCGTTTATAACAAATGCCCTCATTCTCATAACGTATATCGTAATAACCGGCGCATTGCATCTCGACGGATTCGCCGATACGTGTGACGGTATTTATGGAGGATGGAACAGGGAAAAACGGCTGGAGATAATGAAAGACAGCCATATTGGGAGTTATGGCGTTATTGGTTTGATGTGTATTCTCGGACTGAGATATGCCTGCCTTCTGCATACAGGAGAATGCTTTGTTTTTTTGAATACAAAAAATATTTCAGCCGGGATATTACCGTCATTTGGTGAGCCATACAGTAGAGATGCTTCTTCCGCTGCAATGACAAAAATTATTGTGCTGTGTTTAATGCCTGCAGTAGGGCGATGGGCGCAGGTGTTTGCCGCCGGAGTATCAAATTATGCAAGAGATGTATCAGGAACAGGAAGTTTCATCGTGAACGGAACCACGCGAAAACATGTGGCTATCGCCTCCGTTGTTCCCTTTGTTCTTATACTGTATTTATGCCGTTTAAAGGGTCTGGCGGTATGCGCAATAATTGTTGTTTTTACATTATTCATAATCTGGTATATCAAAAGAAAGATTGGCGGTATGACAGGCGACACATTGGGCGCAATCAATGAGGCGGCAGAAATTGTTTTCCTGTTAGCCCTGTTCGTTGTTTTTTAAAGGTTAAACCCATTTCTTGTAAAAAGATGGATTTTTATAAAATTCCATATGAAGCAATACCGCAACCAAATATAAACATCATTTTCTCTCTGTATTTTTCGGGAATGAAAAGTTGTTTACGAATAAGAAATTTAAAAAAAGAGGTTTTTACAGAGTTCTATGGCTAAGACTACCCTTGTGCTTGGCGGTGCCCGCAGCGGAAAATCTTCATTTGCGGAAACCATGGCAAAACGTTACAAAACGGTGGTGTATGTGGCTACCGCTGAAATCAAGGATGATGAGATGCGTGACCGCATACGGATACATCGGGAACGAAGGCCATTGTGCTGGCAAACAATAGAATCGCCGTATGATTTGGAAAAAGTTGTTTTCGACCAGAATAAAAAGGCAGACCTGGTTTTTATAGACTGCATTACCTTATATATTACCAATCTTCTTGTAATGCCGGGAAATCAGGATTCGTCACAGATAATTGATAAAATACATACACTGTGCCGCGTTTGTGAAGAAATAACTTCAGACGTTATAATCGTCTCAAACGAAGTCGGACTTGGCATCATGCCGGAAAATGCACTGGCGCGGCATTTTTGCGATATAGCCGGTTCTGCAAACCAAATACTGGCACAGCGCGCAACAGAGGTATATTTCGTAATTTCAGGAATTGCACAAAAGATCAAGTAATGGATATTCAGGAACTTAAAACATCAATAGCGAAGAAGAAGGATTGCCCGGTCTTTGTTGTTTTCGGGAATGAAGAATTCTTTATTAAAGAAGCGGTAACGACAATAAAAGCCGCTTTAATTGCCGATAATGATACTGACCCGGTGGTAATTGAGATCGGCGGAAATGATACGCCGGCACCGGTCATTTTTAATGAATTAAGGGGACGTTCCTTTTTTCAGAAAAATAAAAAGCTGGTTATTGTAATTAATGCAGACAACTTTGTGGAAAAAAACAAAGATTCATTAGAGAGTTATTTGCAAAAGCCATCAACGCATGCGCATTTGATTTTAATATGCACCGGATGGGATAAAAGAATAAGGCTGTCAAAATTAGCGGAAAAAACCGGCATTGTCGCAGATTGTCAAAGGATAAAGGAATATCAATTGCCCACCTGGCTTATGTCCCGCGCAAAACATTACAAAAAGACGATGAACCTTAAAGCCGCACAGCGGTTAGCCGAGGATGTCGGAAACAATCTGGCTATATTAGACATGCATCTTGAGAAACTTTCTATCTACAAGGATAATAAAGCTACTATAGACGAATCAGACGTTGATGCATTAGTGACCGCCGACAGGAATAGAACGATATTTGAGCTTACCGATGCGGTTGCCCGGAAAAATTTTCCACAGGCGCTTAAAATTCTCAATCAGATGTTGACACACGGTGAGAATTCAGTGAAAATTATCACATTGCTGGCATGGCAAATCAGGAGGATTTGGAGGGCCAGACAATTATTGGCGCAGGGAAAAGATGAAAATAGCATTTCTTCTGAGCTTCAAATATCTCCTTTTTTTAAAAAAAAGTTTTTTGATCAGGTAAGGGATTTTACCGAAAATGGCCTTATGAAAAAACATGCCTCCCTGCTTGAATCTGACATACAAAGCAAGACAAGCGCATTCAATAAACAACTATTGCTTGAACTCCTGGTACATAAGTTGTGTGCATGATATTTTATGGCCGCGATTTTTTTTAACACATTAATTCTATTGGCATTAGAAAGGAATTGTTATGAAATTTTTTATTGATACCGCAGATGTAAAAGAGATAAGAGAAGCGCATGACCTTGGAATTCTTGACGGTGTAACGACGAATCCGTCCCTCGTTGCAAAAACGGGCAGACCATTCCGTGAAACGCTTGAAGAAATTTGCTCTATAGTAAAGGGACCCGTGAGCGCTGAAGCGGTAAGCCTCGATACACAGGGCCTCGTGGATGAAGCTCGTGAGTTATCAAAAATTGCTGAGAATATAGTAGTAAAAATACCCCTGATAAAAGACGGGCTTAAGGCGGTGAAAATATTATCTGATGAAGGAATAAATACGAATGTCACCCTTTGTTTCTCTGCCAATCAGGCGCTGTTAGCGGCAAAGGCAGGCGCAACCTACATTAGCCCTTTTGTGGGAAGGCTGGACGACATAGGGCATACAGGAATGGACGTCATAGAGGATATACGGGCAATCTATGATAATTATGGGTTTACGACGGAAATAATTGTGGCAAGTATCCGGAACCCGAATCATGTTCGTGATGCGGCATTAATGGGAGCGGACATATCTACCATCCCCTTTAACGTTTTTAATTTGTTGGTGCAGCATCCGTTAACGGATGCCGGTATCAAAAAGTTTCTTGCCGATTGGGAAAAAGTTCCGAAAAAATAATGTAACTATTCAGCGTAAACGATACATGGCTCGTTCCCAAACTCCAGTTTGGGAATGCATTTGTTCGAGAAACTCCGGTTTCTCGCCTGTCTGTTGATAGATAGGGAATAAAATCACATGATTCAGACAGTTTATAATTTGTCAAGTCAAACCCTCCCTGGAAACAAAGTTTCTGGTGCAATTGCGTTCCCAAACCGGAGTTTG
>MHYI01000156.1:0-3472 GCA_001828295.1 Planctomycetes bacterium RBG_16_41_13
GCATTCTTTGTTCGATATTCGACTGCCGATACCAGTTATCAGTCGGCAATCCTCAATCCTCAATCAGCAATCAGCAATCTGCCTACTTGCCGACTGTTACACTAATACACCTCAAGCGAGATAGAGGATATTTCGGGGAATCTTTCACGGATTGCCCTTTCCAGTGTATTGATTTCATTGCCGACAACCCTTACGGTTCTCTCTATGGTGTCAACAAGTATGGGCAAAGGTTCTTCTCCCTCCCGAATGAGTTCCGCATCGGACTCGACTTGTTTTCTGTCAAACATGATTCCTCCGTGAAATTCTATTTCCGCAGTGAGTTTTACCATGTTTGGGCCAAGTATTTGGGTTTTGAGGCTGATTACCTTTTCCACCGATGGGTATCTCCCGATAAATTGCCGGATGTCCTTTTCCTTTGCCTCGCTTACCGCCATGCCGATGAGTAAACGTCCATTCACAAAAGCAAGTAATACCGCCATGATTCCAAGAAATAAACCAATGATAATAGAGGCAATGGCGTCGGGCAGGTGACTCTGATATATATGAGACAGCCACAGTCCTGTCAGGGCAGTGACAACGCCAAGTACGGCAATGGAATCTTCGAGCAGGACTGCGGTGATAGTGGGGTCGTCTCCGGACAGAATAATATCTCTCAGCGAACGCTTGCCCTGTTTCTTTTTCATTTTTTTGTAGGCGATAGTCAATACATAGCCTTCGACAAAAAAGGACAGCGCAAGGATTGTAATGGACAACCAATATAATTCTGAACGAAAAGCCTCATGGGGTTTAAAAAGCGAACTGATGCCGTGATAGGTGGTTGCGCCAAATCCTACAAAAAATATGCCTACTGCTGAAATTAAGTTCCATAGGTATCGTGAAGAACCTTGTCCCCAGGGAAATTCACGGCTAGGGCCGCTGCGGCTATGTTGAATGCCGACATAGAGCAATATCTGATTTGACGTGTCGGCGAATGAGTGAATCGCCTCCGCCAGCATTGAAGGGCTTCTGCTAATGAGCCAACCTGAAAATTTGGCGATGGTAAGAAGTAAATTTCCACAGATAGCGGAAAGAACGACTACGACGGAATCATCCTTTGCGTATTTCACGAATGACACTCTCCTTGTTTTAAAAAAATAATTATTTTCCCTCCAATAAAGCGTTTTATTAAAATGTCGGTAATGAGAAACGCAGTCTCAAAAACGTACATTAAAATAGAAAAATATCCGTTCTTCATCATAAACAACCGATCTCATGGGCTTTATTTCAAGCCCGGCATTCATGCGCCGTTTATTGTCCCATCCGGCAGCAAGCGACGGCTCCGCAAAATCAACACTGTCGCTGTCAATGCCTTGCTTCATTACCATTTCATAAAAGAACTCCGGAGCGCCGGTGTAGTGTTCTTTTCCCAGATAGTGACGCCAGCTAAGGGCAGCAGCATACTTTTTATATGCGTTCGGAGACCAGTATTCGCTGACGTGGTCATCCACATCAAAGCCAAATATTCCCACGGATAATTTTAAAATCCTCGGATACACAAAGAATTTGTATCCGACCGACACGTCATATTCAAAGCCATCGTTCCCGTCATTATACCAGTATTGTTTTCCCTGTGCATATACGTCAACATGTTCATCAATATCCCACATAACTCTCCCACCGGTATAGTAGCGCGCCCTGTGATTGCTTAACGTGATAAAATTTTCCAGGACATCCTCTCTCCCGGTAAACACGGTAGTATCAAACAATTCAGCTATTTGATACTGTATGCCTGTTTCAAATTGAACCGTTTCTTTATTGTTTTCCGTATAGGTGGACAATTCACCATTTAAGTATGTCATAACACCATTCCGGAAGTTTTTGTTTCCCCTGAGCCAAAGATGTTCCGCCTCCGATCCGGTATGGTCCAAAAAATTGAATATGGTATGTCCAAGACCTAATGAAACGTCCGTCGCCTCCATTATTTGTGACGGCTTGTAATTCGCATCTGTTCTGAACCGTGTTATTTCAAAATTCCCAAACTCATCGCCTGTTCCCTCCTGATGGATGTACGCAAATTTTAATCCCGCTGATTGCTCTCTGCGCCATTTTTCTGAATCCGCTGCAAATAGCGCCCGGTTGTGTCCCGGTTCATAAACAAGCAGTTTTCTGTACGTATCTTCCGAATTTCTGCTAAAATTGAGCTGCGAATATAACTGCCCCAGATCAAACACCAGTTCCGCATCTTCCGGGTGACGCTCCACTAATTTTTCATAATAGGAAACCGCCGTTCGCTTTCTTCTTAACCAGTTGTTTTTCTTTGCCTGCCATTCCCAATAAAGTTCATGATTGTCAGGAAAATCTTCGCAGAGTTTTTCATATGCCCCGTTTGCCTCTTCAAGCATCAGCGCCCAGCCGTAAACCCTCGCAATCTCATGACGCACCACAAGGTCTCCCGGACGTATTTCTCCATATTTTTCATACCACTGCAATCCTTCTCCAAACTGCTTCGTCCAGCTATATAATCTCGCCAGCCATTTCACCGACCGGTAATCGTTCGGGTCAAGCTCATGCAGCGCCAAATGCTGTTCTATTGCCGGTGCGTATTCACGATGCGAAGCAAGATGTTTTGCATATTCATAGCGAATACCCATATCCTCAGGATACTGTTCTATTGCTTTCAGGTACTGATTCTTTACAAAGGTATAACACTTCCCCTTTAACCCCTTTTCAAAATATCCCATTCTTGACAAAATCAGGCGAAAGAGGGAAACATCCTCCTGACGTGCTGTCATATATTGATTTATTTCATTTTCAGCAAAAACATCATCGCCGCTCATTAAACGCTCAATAATAACCAATGTTTTCATGGTGACCGTAGTGGCACTGTTTTCGGGGATCTGCGACAGTTGAGTATCGAAAAATCCCTCCTCCTTTTGTAATCGAATCATACTTTCGAAATAACGGGGGATGTCTTTTGGTGGCAAACGCAGCATTTGCATTTCATCAAATAATTCAGTTGCCTTTTTTCTATCGCCGTAGTCCAGCATACATTCCACCATCCCCATTTTATACCGTTCATTGTTCTCCTCTTCATAGAGTCCTGTATAAATGTTGAAAGATTGCAGGTAATTGCCCGCTTTATATTCCGCCCTTGCCAATTGATGCAGGATGTCTTTGTTTTTATAATTGGACAATTCACCGGCGATTCTCCATGCTTCAAGGATATGCATTGAAAAAATCTTTGTCTGATCATACAGCGTTTCATCACCGAGGAGCTGTGGCCGCACTATGATGACGTCTTTTGAATACCCTGATAATTGCTTGCCCAGCGCCAGGATCGATTCATCGTGCCCGGTTAACTGTTTGCCGGCATTTTTGAGCAAGACCCTGAGAATTGCCGTGCCGTAATCTTCCGGCTGCATGGCGGATAACCGTTCAATCTCTTTTTCCGCCTCTTTGTACTGTCCGATTCTCATCCGGGAGAGAATAGAAA
>MHYI01000156.1:3631-5222 GCA_001828295.1 Planctomycetes bacterium RBG_16_41_13
TTTGCAGGATGGACAAAGATGCTTCATAATTTTTTAACAGGGCAAAGAGTTCCGCTCTCGTGAGATCAATATTCAGTTGAGCCTCCGGGTCGGTTTGAAATTGTCCAACTACTTCAAACCCTTTTTCCGGCATTTCTGAGTACAAATAGTTGAGCGCCAGCCGCTCCGCAAGGTGAATATCTTTTTTTCTGGTCGCCAATACTTTTTCCAGCAAATGTGTCGCTTCCTCCAGTTTCCCCAATGACATATATTTATCAACTATTGTTGACAAAGACTTGCTCCAGCCCTTTGCATTCGCATCCATTTCATCCCACACCGCCAGCGCCTTTTCAATATCCCCCAATGCAACAAAGGCGTCTACAAAAAAAGGGCGTTCCTCGTCCCTCATTTCAATTTTATCGATTGCCCGCGGTAGAATGTCCGACAATAATAACCAGTTTTTTGACCAGGTCACTGTCTTCAGGTATCCCAGCCAGACGTCGCTTTCTTCCGGAAACTGTTCGGTTAATTTCTGATATTTTTCTATTGCCTTCTCATAGTTTTTAGACCACGCCTCTATATCCGCACCGAGCAATAATAATTCGAGGGTATTTTTGTCATTTGGCACTCCCGCCAGAATGGACCGCACCTCGTCATAATTCTTTTTATGCAGAAGAATATTGATTTTCAGTATCAGGAAATCGGTATTAAACGGGTCGGTGAACAGCACCTTATTGCACACTTCGATGGCTTTGTCAAAATATTCTATTTTCGCCAGAACGCCAGCAATCTCTTTTAACTTAAATCTTTCTGCCACTAATTTATCAAAAATAGAAAGCGCCTCGTCTTTCCTGCCCTGTTCGATATAACAATATGCAGTTCCAAGATGTGCTTCGTTGGCGGTTTCAGTAAATGAGGCGGCAAATTGAAAAAATTCAATTGCCTGGTCAAAATTGCCCGCATGGTAACTTCTCCATGCCTTGCCAATGTAATAGTTCCCTTCGTACGTCTGAAAGAATTCCTCAGATGTTTCATCGCTTTCGAGCAATCTCTCTTCCACATCAGAAAGGTCCACCCTTCCCGTACCAACCTGCTTCTTCCTAATAATTTCCAAAGATTGTTCATCACCCTTCCTCTTTATTTCCAGTGAAGGAGATGCCTCCAGAATAACCTTTCTGTCCTTTAAGGAGACAATGCCCAAAGACGCCTTTGGGTAGCCGTTTTTTTTCATCGACTCCACATAGGGCAATAAATCATCCCGTCTGGCGGCATATCCTGCGCAGATAACGTAATGACCGTCCCTCTGTTCCAGCCACACAGGAAAGGGTACCATGCGCGAAACAAGCATGGTATGTTGTTTCGCATCTTCCAGCCCGGAAAACGCCGCTGTTTCAATGGTAAATATATCCGCCTGTTTTGCCATGACGCTGCCGCCTGAGAACCATTGCATAGCGACTAAATCCTGCGGTGTATTGGCCACCAAAAGGTAATGAGGTATGCCCGCAAACCGTGACGGGGTTTCGTTATACCCTTTTTCAAAAATGTTTTCGGGGCGGGGATAATTATCTGCCCGGTTGGTCTGTGCTGCGGCAATACCATTAATGGTTAAAAT
>MHYI01000157.1:0-1239 GCA_001828295.1 Planctomycetes bacterium RBG_16_41_13
AGCCGTTTCTGCTCCGCATACTTACTTTGACAAAACGAGATGACGTCACATCGCGGAATAATATCCCCACAGAAACCCCATCTATTGAAACAGGGATATCCGCAAATTCGTGCGTATCGATAGGATCAACCTTTGCTTCTTCCAGCATTTCTTTTGTAAGGAATACGGTAGCAACCTTATTATCCAAATGCAGTTCTATTGTATGAAGCGCTTGCGCATACAATTGCAATAAGCGAAAGGAATTTGTGTTGTAAACATTTTTAGATATTTCCGCATGTCTTGCCCCATGTTCCAGAAGAAATGCCGCCGCCCGAAAGACAGCCGGGGTAGTATTGCTATGTGTAAATCTTCCGGTATCGGTCACAATGGCAATATATATTGCCGTGGCAATATCAGGGGTAATGGTAATATCCATTTCTTTAATAAGGGATAATATCATTTCTCCCGTGGAACTCATATCTTCAAGCACCCAGTTTATGTCACCAAAAAGCTCATTTGATATGTGGTGATCGATGTTTATTATGGCGGCGTCTTTTGAGAGGGAATCAGCAATCTTTCCCGTTCTGGCAAGTGTGGGACAATCAAGACAGATAACTACTTCGGGTTTTTCGGGAGGGATATCCGGATAAATATACATTCCGGAGGTAGGGGTGATCCATTTATAAATATTGGGAACGCAAGATTCATTCACAATGTAAACAGATTTATTCAATTGTTTAAGGACATAAAAAAGGGCTGTTTCTGAACCCAGCGCATCTCCATCTGCACGGACATGCGTGGTAATATAGAAACGTTTATGCCGATTGATTATTTTGACTATTTCGTCTTTATCCTGGGTCGTGTTGGAAGGTTTCATTTTTCGTATACGGTATTTTTAAAATAATGGATACGCCAGATTTTAAAACAGATGCAACTTATTGTCAAACCCTTTGCAAACTTCTTTTCAAACCGTTCTTTTCAGTTGCATTTCATTTTTATATACATTAACATTTTTACCTGAGAATTTTAACGAAGCCTCTAATGCCTCCACATTAGAAAATAGAAAGGAGGAAAATGCCTAACGAATCGGCAGAAAACGGCCACTGCCTCCCGGTATTTTCCGCCGTTAGGTAAAAAGTAGTAACACTTTAGTTTTTTGAAAACGCATGTAGTGCGACGAGGTTCGTCGCACTACATGCGTTTTCAAAAAACTAAAGTGTTACGAAGAATTACAAAGAGAAGTGTTAGACTACATTGATT
>MHYI01000157.1:1342-5810 GCA_001828295.1 Planctomycetes bacterium RBG_16_41_13
AAAACTAAAGTGTTACGAAGAATTACAAAGAGAAGTGTTAGACTACATTGATTTTTTAATTATGAAACATTATAAATATAAAGAAGAAAAAAAGGGGAAATTAAAATTTGATTGGGAAGGTGGATTATCAGATTTAAAAGAAAAGTATACATCAGTTGAATTGCAGCACAAAGCAATGGAGTGGAGATCAGAAAGAAAGAATGAGAATTACCTTAAACGGTGAGATAAGAGAATGTCCTGCGGGGACTACTATCGAAAAACTGCTGGAGTTGTATACTATTGATAAGCATCGCACTGCGGTAGAGTTAAATGCACAAATTATCCCGCGCAAGGAGCATTCTTCCCGAATAGTAAAAGATACCGATGTGCTGGAAGTGGTTACTTTTGTAGGCGGCGGTTAATGCAAAAATAAAAGAGGGAACATGGATAAAAAGTTAAAGATCGGCAGTCGTGAATTTACATCCAGGCTTTTCGTTGGCACCGGAAAATACCCAACACTTGATATAATGGCGAAGGCTTTAGAGGCCAGCGGCGCTGAAGTGATTACGGTTGCTGTCAGAAGGGCAAAAATCAACGAATCGGAATCCCTGTTCGATTACATTGATACAAATAAATACACAATTTTGCCCAACACGGCAGGATGTTATTCTGCCGATGAAGCAATCAGGGTTGCGCACCTTGCCCGTGAAACAGGGCTATCCGACATGATTAAACTGGAAGTTCTCGGCGACGAGAGAACGCTTTTGCCTGACCCGATAGATACGCTGAAAGCAACTAAGGTATTGGTCGATGAAGGTTTTACCGTACTGGTATACACTTCTGACGATCCTATTGTTGCGAAAAAACTGGAAGACGCCGGAGCTACCTGCGTTATGCCTGCGGGTTCTCCTATTGGGTCAGGACAGGGCATCCTTAACAGAAACAACATAAGGATTATTCTTGAATCCGCCAGGATTCCCATCATTGTTGACGCAGGTGTTGGTACCGCATCAGATGTTGCAATGGCGATGGAACTTGGCTGTGAAGGCGTGTTGTTGAATACCGGCATTGCCCATGCAAAAGATCCCGTGAAGATGGCAATAGCCATGAAATTGGCCTGCGAAGCGGGTCGCTTTGCCTATCTTGCCGGCCGTATCCCGAAAAGACTTTACGCAAAGGCAAGCAGTCCGGAAAAGGATTTTTAATCCTTTCCCCGTCATATCATTTTCATGTACTCCAACATTGTTAACCTTCAAAAACAATTACTATTTCCCTTTCTATATAAATAGGGACAATTAAATAAATATGCTTGCGAAAAGAATCATACCTTGCCTTGACGTCAAAGACGGGCGTGTCGTGAAAGGGACAAATTTTGTAAACCTGAAGGATGCGGGCGACCCGGTAGAAATCGCCTCTTTATATGATAAAGAAGGCGCTGACGAATTAACCTTTCTTGACATTACTGCGTCTCATGAGAAAAGGGATATTATTCTGGATGTTGTACGAAAGACGGCAGAACAGGTATTTATTCCCTTTACTGTGGGGGGAGGGATTAGAAACATTGAGGATATTCGCCGGTTATTAAATGCAGGCGCTGACAAGGTTTCAATTAACACCGCTGCGGTAAAAAATCCGGATTTTGTCACGGAGGCTTCCAGAAGATTTGGAAGGCAGTGCATCGTGGTTGCCATAGACGTTAAGCAGGTACCAAATAATGCAAAATGGGAGGTATATATCAATGGCGGCAGAACGCCAACCGGATTAGACGCCGTTCGCTGGGCAGTTGAAATGGAGGACAGGGGCGCGGGAGAGATACTTCTTACCAGCATGGATCACGACGGTACGAAAGACGGATACGGCATTGAATTGAACAAAACGATCTCGGAATCAGTAAACATACCGATTATTGCATCTGGTGGCGCCGGAAAACGGGAACATTTTTATGATGTCTTCACCGTGGGAAAGGCGGATGCTGCCCTGGCAGCATCGATATTTCATTACAGAGAAATTTCTATTCGGGAAGTAAAAGAGTATTTAATCGGAAAAAATATCGCAATAAGGAGAGGATGACAACATAAACGTCGGTGGTATACATGCATCTATAAAAATAAACCCGTGAGCATTTTGAATATATCAACATCCCTTGCCGGAATATGAAAAATGTTGGTAAGGATATGCAAAAAAGAGGTTTTTACATCACAATAATATAAATCCCCTGCGACAGTTTCACGCCGCAGGGGATTTATTGGTAAAAGTAGACAATAAGCCGAGTCTTGTCGTGGGTGATCATTCATCTAGCCTCGTTGTTGCCAGCGAGATCTAACGGCCTACCCGAAGGTATAGCGAAGCGGGCAGCTTCATCCCTCCCTATTTGGCCTTTCTCCCAGTGGGGTTTGCCATGCCTCCAACGTCGCCGCCGGAGCGGTGGGCTCTTACATTAAGCCTTTCGGCCCCGCCATTTCACCCTTATCCCATCGAAAAAAAAGATGAGACGGTATATTTTCTGTTGCACTTTCCTTCCCGTCGCCGGGACTCCGCGTTACGGAGCACTGCGCCCTATGGAGCTCGGACTTTCCTCCCGTCCAATAATAAATCCGAAGATTCATTATAACCGGCGATCACCTCGTCTACTTTTATACTTTTTTATAATTCTTCCCGATCATTGCTGCCGTCATCCAAATATAAAATGCGGCCGCAACTGTGGCAGTACGTGATATCTTTATTCGACATAAGCAAGTTAATTGTTTGAGATGTAACGGACATGAAACAACTCTGGCATACCTTATTTACAACACCCACTACAGCAATGCCGTCCTTGTTGTTTGTCAATCTG
The DNA here is from genome assembly GCA_001828295.1 of Planctomycetes bacterium RBG_16_41_13. Next base: position 4,155 of record MHYI01000157.1, read on the forward strand.
TTATATTGTTGCAATGTATTATTATCGAGGAGAGATGCGAATTTATTCCGTTTTTCTTTGAGCGCTGCAATTTCTGCATCCATTGCTTTCATATCGGTTTCTACCTTCTTTTGAAGTTCTGTTAAAAGAACTTCTTCATGCGCAATTTCTTTTTCAAACGTGCTTTGCCGTTGCTGCATTTCCTCGAGCTTTGTTATCATTCCAAGTATAACGTCTTCTATTACCGATTTATCAGCTTCTTTCCCCCCGATCTCCGTCTTGAATGCGCTGAATTCTTTATTCGTTTTTGCCTGATTCATCTGTACGTTTAATTTATCAATTTCTCCCTCTTTCGTTTTCAGTTCGAGTTCTTTCATGCCAATGTTCTTTTGATAATTCTTTGTATCCTGCACAATACCGGCCAGTTCGTCCCTCTTTCGTTTTATTTCGCCCTTCTTTTTCTCTATATCATGGGCTCTGTATAACTTATCGCCTTCCAACCTTTTCAGTTTGCTATCTATTGATTGTAATCTGCGAAGCGTCTCTATTTTTTCACTCATTGATTTCCCATCACTTTATGAATAGTCCATATTGGATTTACTAAATCACATTTTAAATAGTACTGCCAATGCCATCCAAAAACCCTTCCAGCTTTCTGCTTCTGATTGGATGTTGTAATTTCCGCACCGCTTTTGCCTCTATTTGCCGCACTCTTTCTCTTGTTACCTTAAAAATCTTTCCAACTTCTTCCAGTGTATAGGTATAACCGTCCCCTATGCCATAACGAAGTTTTATAATCTCTCTTTCACGGTAGGTCAAAGTTTCCAGCACCGATTCGATCTTGTCCTTTAGCATTTCCTGTGTTGCTGCGGCAACCGGCGATTCTGCCTTTTCATCTTCAATAAAATCTCCGAAAGAACTGTCTTCGCTCTCGCCAACGGGACGGTCCAGCGAAATCTGATGCCGGGATATTTTCAGTACCCTTCTCGCCTCTGGCACGGAGATCTTTACCTCTCGTGCAATCTCTTCTATTGTAGGCTCCCGCCCTTTATCCTGTAACAGTTTTTTTGAAATATTACGTATCTTGCTCATGGTCTCAATCATATGTACGGGAATGCGGATCGTTCTCGCCTGATCCGCAATGGAGCGGGTAATGGCCTGCCGTATCCACCACGTTGCATAGGTGCTGAATTTATATCCGCGCCGGTATTCATACTTGTCCACTGCACGCATAAGCCCTGTGTTTCCCTCCTGAATAAGATCGAGGAAGCTCAGGCCGCGATTCCTGTATTTTTTCGCAATGCTCACCACCAATCTCAGATTTGCCCCTGAAAGTTTTCTTTTTGCTGACTCATGCTCCTTGTAAATACTTTCGATAGAATGCAGGCGTCGTTTCAAACGTTCGCCCGTCTCCAAAACAGTATTTTCCAAAGCCAGATATTGTTCCTCTAATTCCTTGTAATGATTATTGGCTTTTGAGCGGCCATTTTTCTCTCCAATCTGCTGTTCAAGCTGCTCCATTTCGAGCGCGATCTCCTGGAGCCGCTTCATCATCGGTTGTATTCTTTTTGTTCGAATATTAATTTCTTCGAGACGGCGGATGCCCTTCCGTCTTCTATTCCGGATCGTTCTTAACAGCTTTATTTTTTCTTTCTCCGGTGTTTGTTTTCGTTTCAG